>UQRG01000057.1 GCA_900543365.1 uncultured Eubacterium sp.
GCCCTATTGAGGAAACTATAGAAAAGGGAGTTAAGGCTCATCAAACTACTATTGATGTAAGTAGTTGTAATGCTACACCTCAAGAAGTTATGGAAACATTTAATAATATGTTTAATACTTATCCTGTTATGAGTGCTTTAGATGGTTCAATTAAGTGTGTATATAGGGGTCAAAAAACAACTTATATTACTATTGGTTATGTTAATACAAGTAAAGAAGTAGATGATACAAATAAGATTATAACTAATATTGTCAATGGTGCTAATTCTAAGGCTACAGTTGTTGAAAAAGCTAAATATGTCCACGATTATTTAATTAACAACTGTACTTATGATTATGAATATAAAAATACTAATATTTGCAGTTTGCTTATTAATAAAAAAGGTACTTGCAGAGCTTATTCTCTTGCCTTTAAAGAAATAATGGACAAACTTGGTATTGAATGTAAGGTTGTTGTACAAGATGATAAATTGCATTCCTGGAACCAAATTAAGATTGATGATAAATGGTATAATGTTGATGTAACTTGGGATAATAATAATTCTATTAATGGAGTTCCTGATTCAACATTGTTTATGAAAAGTGATAATTTTTTTAAATTAACTGGTCATAATAATTGGAAGAGTGACAATACTTGTACAGTTGATTTATAATGTAAAAATAAAAATTTATATTTAAATTGCAAGAAAACAGATGTATTTTTGTGAAGATGTTTTTATTGTTCTTATAATTAAAATTTATAATAATTAAACAGAAATATTATAGAAGTGATTATTTATTACCTCTATAATGTTTCTGTTTTTTGTTTACATTTAAGTATTGTTTGAAAATTGATTAATATTATAAATATTGATTTAACAAAACTCTGCCAATATTTTTTTAATATCGTCACTATTAAAACCTCGTCTTAAAAGAAAATTAAAGTGTTTCTGTTTTTCTTTAAAATCAATAGGTGTATTTTTTATTCTTTTTTCAAGTAAACTTCTTATTATATTATCAGTATCATCAATATCCAAATTGGCCAAAGCATTATCTATAATATTTCCAGAGATACCCTTTTTATTAAGCTCTAATTTTATTCTTTGAGCTCCCCATTTTTTTAACTTTTGGCAATCTCTAGCATACATAATAGCATAATTTTCATCATTAATATATTTATATTTAGTCATTGATGCTATTACTCTTTCGATAATGTCATTACTATACTCATTTTCTTTTAACTTATCTCTAACTTCTTTTTCAGTTCTTAATTTAAAGCCTATAAAACGGTCAGCTTGTTCATAAGCCTTAGTATATATTACATTATCGACTATGTAGTCATATCTTTCTTGACTTAATTCCATACCTTTTTTAAGTCCCATAAAGCTACAATCGTTTTTATCCATACCAAAGGCAAATTTGCCGTCTATAAATATTGAAACCCTTGAAGGTTTATTTATTTGTGCTGTTATTTCAGTTATTTTCATACTTTATCTTTCCTTTCCACCAGCCTAATTTATAGAATATATACATAACTAAGGCAGATAATCCATTACTTGCAACAACAGAGTACCAAACACTTTCTTCTGCCATATTAAAATAGTGGCTAAAAATAAAAAGAGTAGCAAATCTAAATATCCATAGCCTTGAGGCATCTACAGCCATTGTTACTATAGTGTTGCCGGCACCGTTAAATAGTCCTACAGTATTATTATATATTGCATTTGTCCAAGACCAAAATGCCATTATTGACAAAAATTTAGCAGCCATAGGAATAACAACTTCATCAGATGAAAAAATCTTAACAATAGCTGTTGATGTAAATTGCCTAGATAATATAAAGCCTGAAAATAAAAGAAATATAATAGACATTAAACGAGATTTTTTATAAGAATCTAAGGCTCTTAATGTTTGTTTTGCTCCTATATTTTGCCCAACTATTGTAGCGACTGCAGAACCCATAGCATTTACAGGAAGTGTTATAATACCATTTATTTTATTGCCGATGCCGTATGCAGCCATTGCACTACTTCCGTATATTAATACATTTTTTGTCATAAGAAGAAAGCCAAACTGCATTGTTGAGTTTCCTAATGCAGTAGGCAAACCTATAGAGAGTATTTTATAAAACATTTTTTTGCAAAATTTAAAGTTTTTTAAATTTAGACAGATAGGATTGTTTTTGTTTAAAAGAAATTTTAAGGCTATTAAAGCACAAGGTACTTTTGCTAACATTGTTGAAAGGGCAGCACCAGCTATGCCCCATTTAAAAATCATTATAAAAAGAGGGTCAAGTACCATATTTATTATTATGCCCAACATATTAATTTTCATTGGCTTGACTGTATCACCTTGAGCTTGACTAACTGCAGAAAAAATATTAATCATAAATAAAAATGGCAGGTCAGTAAGTACTATTCTTAAGTAAGTACTACCCATTTCAAGTATTGAACCATCTGCACCTAACCAATGAACAATGTAAGGCGTAAAAAGAAAGCAAATTAAACCACATATAATTGAAAAAATCATAGAACATATAAATATATGATTTGCCATTGATTTTGCATTATCCCTGTCTTTTGCTCCTACATATTGTGATATAAGTATAGAGCCTGCAAGAGTAAGACCTCCGCCAAAATTAATTATTATATTTTGCATAGGACTAACTAATGAAATTGCTGCCATTTCGTTTGTACCTAATTTGCCTAACCAAAATGTATCAGTTAAATTATATAGGGTTTGTATAAAATTATTTGCAACAATAGGTATTGCAAGTTGCAATATTGCCCTAAACATATTTCCTTGAAGTATTTCTTTGGTGTTTTTATCTGCTTTAGTCATAATAGCTTCTCCCTTTTTATAGTATAATTATATTAATGGAAAATTTCAATATTTACCTTTAAAATTTTATTTAAAGGATTTTTTTTACTGAAAATTTGGTTATACTGAAAAATAACTATTGTTAAATTCTTCATTTTGTTTTATTATATATAAGAGGTGAGTTAATATGAATACTGTTGATTTGCATACCCACAGCACTTATTCAGATGGTACTTACACACCAAAGGAGTTAGTAGCTTATGCTAAAGAAAAAGGACTGTCTGCTTTGGCACTTACAGACCACGATACTTTAGAAGGTGTGTCAGAGGCTTTGTATTATGGTGAAAAATATGGTGTTGAGGTTATATCTGGCATTGAAGTTTCCACAGCTTATGAGGGTACAGAACTTCATATAGTTGGACTTTTTGTAAATAATGATAATTCTGAACTTTCTAATGCTCTTAAAAGTCTTAGAAAAGCTAGAGAAAACAGAAATATAGAAATGGTAAATAAGTTAAATCAAATAGGTGTTAATATTAGCTATAATGAAGTTTTGAAAAGTGCAAAGGGTGGTATAGTAACCAGAGCCCATATTGCACGACAAATAATAAATAAAGGCTATGCTTTAAGTAATAATGAAGTTTTTGACAGATATATAGGCAAGGGAAAGGCAGCTTATGTAGAACGAAAGGTTATGTCTTGGCAAGATACATTGGCTTTAATAACAAAAGCCGGAGGTTTACCTGTACTTGCACACCCACTTTTGTATAAGTTATCTTATAAAAGACTTGAAATGATAGTTTCAGACCTTACTGCTTATGGACTTAAGGCAATAGAGGCCTATTATTCAACTCATTCTCCATCAGAGGTTAAGTATGTTAAAGAACTTGCACTTAAAAATGGACTGAAGTTAAGTGGTGGAAGTGATTTCCACGGAGCTAACAAGCCTAAGCTTGATTTAGCCACAGGCTATGGCAATTTACAAGTGCCTTATGATGTTCTTGAAGGATTGAAAAAAATGTTGAAAGGAGTATAATATGCCTAAAAATAAAAGTGAAAACAGACTTATTGCTCAAAATAAAAAGGCTTATCACGATTATTTTATAATTGAAACCTTTCAGGCAGGTATTGCTCTGACAGGCACAGAAGTTAAGTCTATGAGAGCTGGCAAGTGCAATCTTAAGGAAAGCTATATTTCCATTGAAAATGGTGAAGCTATTATTAAGCAGATGCACATTAGCCCTTATGAACAAGGTAATATTTTTAACCACGACCCTTTAGCAGACAGACGACTTCTTCTGCATAAATATGAAATAAATAAACTTATAGGCGCTGTTACTAGAGATGGTCACACAATAATACCCTTAAAGGTTTATTTTAAAGGTAGCCTTGTTAAAGTAGATATAGCTATTGCAAAGGGTAAAAAACTTTACGATAAGCGTCAGGATATTGCTAAAAAAGATGCACAAAGAAGTGCTGAAAAAGAATTTAAGCATAAATTACAATTATAATTATATTTAAAGTTATCAATTAAACAACAAAGGAGAAAACAAATGGATTACAAGAAAATTGCAATGGAAAAACACGCAGAGTGGGCAGGAAAGATTGAAGTTATATCAAGAGCAGAGGTAAATAATGCTGATGATTTATCTGTAGCATATACTCCCGGTGTAGCTGAACCTTGTCTTGCTATTAAGGAAAATCCAGACAAGGTATATGAACTTACAAGAAAACATAATATGGTTGCTGTTATTACAGATGGTTCAGCAGTTCTTGGACTTGGCAATATTGGTGGTGTAGCAGGTATGCCAGTTATGGAGGGTAAGTGCGTTCTTTTTAAGGAATTTGCTGATGTTGATGCTTTCCCTATTTGTGTTAATACTCAAGATGTTGATGAAGTTGTAAATACAATTTATCATATTTCTGATAGTTTTGGTGGTATTAACTTAGAGGATATTGGTGCTCCTCGTTGTTTTGAAATTGAGGAAAGATTAAAGAAAATGTGTAAAATACCAGTATTCCACGATGACCAGCACGGTACAGCCGTTGTAGTTCTTTCAGGTATTAGAAATGCTTTAAAAATTACTGGCAAGGTAGCTGAAGATTGCAAGGTTGTTATGAGTGGTGCAGGTGCAGCAGGTACAGCTATTGCTAAATTACTTTTAAAGGCAGGTTTTAAGAATATTGTAATGAGAAATATTGACGGGGTTATTTCATCTGACAAGACTTATGATGACCCATCACTTACAGAGCTTGCTTCTATTACTAATCCAAATAAGGAAGATGGTACACTTGCTGATATTGTAAAAGGTGCAGATATTTTCATTGGTGTTTCAGCACCTAATATTTTAACAGGCGAAATGGTTAAGACAATGAATAAAGATGCTATTATTTTTGCTATGGCTAATCCTAATCCGGAAATTCTTCCTGATGTTGCTATTGAAGCTGGTGCTAAAGTTGTTGCAACAGGTCGTTCTGATTATCCTAACCAGATTAATAATGTACTTGCATTCCCAGGAATATTTAGAGGTGCTTTAGATGTAAGAGCAAGTGATATTAATGAAGAAATGATGCTTGCAGCATCTGATGCAATTTCTAAACTTGTTACAGAGGATGACCTTAAAAAAGGTATTATTATTCCTTCAGCATTAAACAAGAGTGTTTCTAAGGATATTGCTAAGGCTGTAGCAGAGGCTGCAAAGAAGTCTGGAGTGGCTGGAATTTAATTGAAAAATTAAATTTTATAATGTTTTAAAATTCATTTTTTTTGTTAAAAATAACATAAAATCTATAAATGAATTTTAAAAATGCAAGAATTATCTTAACAAAAATTCTTTTAACTTGGGGAATTTATACAAAAAATATATTAAAAATTTGTGTTGTATTACTAAGCAAATTGTTGTTTAAAAGTAAAATTACACGGATATTAACCATAATATAACTGATTATTAATGAAAAATTAACAAAATATTACTTTAGCTTAATAAATTCTTTTCTTTCTATTGACAAAAAAGGACTTAGAAATTATAATGATGTTGTCAATAAGGGCAGGGTAAATCCTTGCCCTTATGTTTTATAGACAGTGCAATATAATTACAAGTTACAAGGAAGGAGTTTTATCTATGAAGAAGAAATTAATGGCGGTAGCTTTAACTCTTGCACTTTCTGCAAGTGCTTTACTTACTGGCTGTGGCGGTGGAACTGGCGAGGCGTCAGCTGATAGTGATGTTGTTAAGATTGGTGTTACAATGCCTTACACAGGAGATATGGCTGCTGGTGCTGCTATAGAAGATGAAGGTATTAAACTTGCTTATAGTGAAAGACCAACTGCAACTATTAATGGTAAGGAGTATAAGGTTGAGCTTATTACTGCTGATAACAAGGGTGATAAGGTAGAGGCTACAAATGCAGCAACTAGTTTAATTGACCAAGGTGTTTGTGCTATTCTTGGTTCTTACTCATCTACACCATCTCTTGGTGTTTCTCAGGTAATTAAGGAAGCAGGAATTCCTACTTTAGGCTTAAGTTGTACTAATCCTGCTGTAACTGCTGGTAATGATTACTACTTTAGAGTATGTTTTATTGACCCATATCAAGGTAAGGTTATGGCTAGTTATGCTTACAATACATTAGGTGCTAAGACAGCAGCTATTGCTACTGAAAAGGGTAGTGATTATTCTGTAGGTCTTGCACAGTATTTTAAGGATGAATTTACTAAGTTAGGTGGTAAGGTTGTTGAGGCATCTTATCAGACAGGTGATACTGACTTTAATGCACAGATTACTAACTTAAAGGCAAGTAATCCTGATGTTTATTTTGTACCAAGTAACTATACTGAGGCAGCTATGTTTGTTAAGCAGGCTAAGCAAGCTGGTGTAACTCAGACAATTCTTGGTGGTGATTTATATGGAGTACCTGAATTTTTAACTCTTGCAGGTAATGAGGCTAATGGTTGTCAGTTCTCTACATATTTTGATGCAAATTCTAATCTTTCTGATAAAACTGCTGACTTTGTAGCTAAGTATAGAGAAGCTAATGGTAAAGACCCAGCAGGTTGTACTGCTCTTGGTTATGACGGTTACAACTTAATGTTAGATTCTATTGAAAAAGCTGGTTCAACTGACCCAGAAGCTATTAAGGAAGCTCTTAAGAATGCTGATTTTGTAGGAGTTACTGGTCCTGTTAAGTTTGATGAAAATGGTGACCCATCAAAGGCTGCTGTTATTATGGAAGTTAAGGGTAATAAGTTCTCATATATTACAGAAGTATCAGCTGAATAATATTAGTGTTTGAATTATACATTCAAATTATTATACCCCATACAGTATTGTACTGTATGGGGTCTATGACTTTAATTTAGTGAATTATCTATTTCAAAGCTTTGTGACAATGGTTTTGAAATAGATATTTCAAATTATATTTATAGAAAGGTTGTGAATTTATGTTTAGTATGCCGGATATGCCTACATTACTTCAGCAGATTTTAAATGGTATTACATTGGGCGGTCTTTTTGCACTTATTGCTGTAGGTTACACAATGGTTTATGGTATATTAAGACTTATTAACTTTGCTCACTGCGATATTGTAATGATGGCTATGTATATAGCATTCTTTATTATTCCAGCTGACTTTAGATTTTGGGGTGCTGGTTTTATTGTAGTTATTGTATGTACTGCTATACTTGGTGTTGGTGTTGAAAAGGTGGCATATGCTCCATTAAGAAAGCAGAACGCACCTAAACTTTCAATGCTTATTTCTGCCATAGGTGTTTCATATTTTCTTGAAAATCTTGCAACAGTTCTCTTTACTGGTGTACCAAAGACATTTCCCCAGATTCCGTTTTTTGTGTCTACATTTAAAGTAGGACCTGTTATTCTTCAAAGACTTTCAGTTATTACACCTGTAGTTACTATTCTTATTATGGTTTTATTACTCTTTATTATTAACAAAACTAAGAGTGGTATGGCAATGAGAGCTGTATCTAAGGACCTTGAAACTGCGAAACTTATGGGTATTGATGTATCCAAGACTATTTCTTATACATTTGCTATTGGTTCAGCTATTGCAGCAGTAGGTGCAATTTTATGGGGATTAAAGTACCCTAAAATTACACCAACAGTAGGTATTATGCCTGGACTTAAGTGCTTTATAGCAGCTGTTATTGGAGGTATTGGTAATGTAAAAGGTGCTGTTATTGGTGGCGTCCTTCTAGGTTTTATTGAAGTTATGGCGGTTACATTTTTCCCATCACTTTCAGCCTATAAGGATATATTTGCATTTGTACTCCTTATTATTATCCTTCTTTTCAGACCTAATGGTCTTATTGGCGAGAAAATTGCCGAGAAAGTATAAGGGGGTGCTAGTGTGAAGTCTATTAATAAAAGAAATTTGATTTTAAATATTATTGTTATACTTGCAATAATTGGTTTTATTGTATATGCAGAAACTAACAAGAGAGCTTTTGGTCTTACTAACTTAAAACTTGTTAAACTTTGC
>UQRG01000058.1 GCA_900543365.1 uncultured Eubacterium sp.
AATATTAATAATTGTATTTTATATTGATGTATTGCTATTTTGCACCCTTTTTGCACCCTTTTGCACCCCAAATTGCACCCCATTAATTATTTAATACTATATAACTTATAAAAACTTGTTAGGTATTTCTACATTAGTTAAAGTAAAACCACTTGTATTATTTTTCACTAATCCAGCATAATACCTAATACCTTTTGTAACAAGCAACACTATTCCATTTTTTTCTGCCTTTTCTTTAATCTTTCTTTTATTAATGGAAATTAAAGAAACATTATTTCTATACCACTGAATATACTCATCTTCAAGTTCAGTCTTTTTAACCTTATCAGCTCTATTAAAAGTAATTTTGTAATTTTCATTTATAAATCTATAAAAAGTATCTACATTTTCTCTATACTCCTTAATACATTCATCACTTACATTACACTGACTAAACTTAAAATTATTATTTCTAAGCCTTTTTAAGCCCTCTAATGCCCACAAAAATATACCGTCAAGCTCATTTATAATTTTACTTAACAGCTTGCCATCTCTTTTTTCACTAGGAATAGTGTATTCACAAGGAATAAGGCAAATTCTGTCAAATATATGACCACCCTTGTCATCAGTAAAGGAAGGCAAAACATTACAAGCTGTTACAATACCACCAGTATAAACCCAATTAAAGCCACCTTTCCCTTTAAACTCAACCTTTAAAGGGTCGCCTCCTGTAGCTTGTTTAAAGCCTGAACTATCTTCAATATCATTACTTTGTTGGTCACCAACAATGTTTACTCTTTTACCATACATATCAGCTACAACAAATCTGTCAGACATTTTTTGCAAAGGAATATTAATAGTATTATCTAATCCCAAAAGCTCCTTAATTATGTTTAAAAATACTGATTTACCAGTATTTCCTAAAGGACTGTATAACATAAGACTTTTCTTTGTTTCATATACCTTTGTGTTAGACAAAAGCAAACCAAGCCACTCTTGAAGTACCTTTTTTTTGCTTTCATCAACATTTATACCGTCAGAACACAGGTCATTTATATAGCTTAAAAAAACCTTTGGAGTTGGTGCATCTTTGTTAAAATTACAATTGATTTGCAATGTACTTAATTCATTGTGACTATGTGCCACAAGAGTATCAGTATCTATATTATAAATACCATTTTTACAGTTTATAATATTCTCATTTGTATTTAAATCTTCTAATTTAAACCTTTTATTTGTACCTGCAAAAATTAAATTGCAGGTATTATTTAAAAGATAGTCAGAACTTCTGCCTATAGGCAAAAATTCCTTAATCATAGACTTTACATCAAGTTTAGAATACTTCTTATAAACACCATTTTTATAACCATAATATTCTAATATATCTAAGCCTGCTCTATTAACCAAAATATAAGGACATACTCTATTAATGTGGCTGGCAAGTATGTCAGCATTAATACTGATTTTGTCATTGTTTATCATAACATAATCTGCATATTCCTTAGGATATTTTTCAATTAAAATATTAAAATCTATTGCTGTATTTCCCTCATTAAACCAATCTGTAACATCACCTTTTTCAATTTTTGAGGTTATTACAGTTTTAATAGAAAAAGCATAATCTTTTATATCTCTTTTTATTTCCTCCATAAGTTTTATACCAACATCATCATTATCTGGCAAAAGCACCACATTGCTGCCTTTAAAATAAGGAGCATACTCCTTTTTCCAATCATTGACACCACCTGCAGTTGTAGCAAAATAGCCTTTTGAAATAAGGTTATCTGCATCTTTTTCACCTTCACAAATATAAATGTAGTTATTTTTTTCTTTAGCTTTACTTATGTTTTTAGCCTTGTAGAGAGTTTTTTTACAATCTCCCATACCTCCATAGTATTTACCATTTATTAATCTGCCATAAAATATTTTCTTTTCTGGCAACCTTACCTTTATATAGCTGCCATAATTATAAATTGCCTCTGGTTTAACATTAAAGGCACTTTGCCACCAGTTAAAATTAATAGCCTTAGCTTTATACTCATTTTTGTCATTATAAAGGTCAGCCATTGTCAAGCCAAGGGCATTAACTATGTTCCTTGTGTCGCAACCTGCGTGACATTTCATAAGTATTTTATCATTTTCAACAGTTATTGTAAGACTTGCCCTATTGTCATTGTGACAAGGACATTTGACCTGATAACTATTGGATTTTATTCTTTTATAATTATTGAATTTATTTAAAATATAAGTTATATCCATAAAGTCACTCCTTTCATATAACTCTCTATTTAGTTATACATCAAAATGAGTGACATTTAGTGACATTTGTTTTTATTTAATTAATTTATATAAATAAACATAAAAAAACTGCCTTGAGAATAAATCCCAAGACAGTCAGTTTTAATTAACTTTAGAAGATTTGGCGTATTCAATCGCCCTTGTTTCTCTGATAAGATTGACCTTAATGTTACCAGGGTGTTCCAATTCGTTTTCAATCTTTTTAGCAATATCCCTAGCCATTAATACCATATCATCGTCAGACACCTTTTCAGGTACTATCATAACTCGCAACTCACGACCAGCTTGAATTGCGAAAGATTTTTCAACTCCATTAAATGAATCTGCAATTTCCTCAAGAGATTGCAAACGCTTAATATATGTTTCAAGAGTTTCACTTCTAGCTCCGGGTCTAGCAGCAGAAATAGCATCAGCAGCCTGTACAAGTACAGCAATAATACTCTGTGGCTCAACATCACCGTGGTGAGATTCAACAGCATTAATTACTATATTTGACTCCTTATACTTTCTACAAAGTGCAGCACCCAGTTCAATATGTGTTCCTTCCATATCCTGGTCTACAGCCTTACCTATATCGTGAAGCAAACCTGCTCTCTTAGCCAAAGTCACATCTTCACCAAGCTCACCAGCCATAACACCACACAAGTAAGAAACTTCCATAGAATGTTGCAAAACATTTTGACCATAACTTGTTCTGTACTTCATCTTACCTAAAAGACGAATTAACTCTGGATGAAGTCCGTATACACCAGTTTCAAAAGTCGCATTGTCACCGGCTTCTTTTATAGCAAACTCAACCTCAGTTTTAGCCTTATCAACCATTTCCTCTATTCTACCAGGATGAACACGACCATCAATAATAAGCTTTTCAAGAGCTATTCTTGCAATTTCTCTCTTCATAGCTCCAAAGCCCGATAAAATAACAGCCTCTGGCGTGTCATCAATAATAAAGTTAATACCTGTTAATTGTTCTAATGTTCTGATATTTCTACCTTCACGACCAATAATTCTACCTTTCATTTCGTCATTAGGCAAATTAACAACTGATACAGTTGTTTCAGCAACATAATCAGCAGCACAGCGTTGTATTGCATCAGCTACAATTTCCTTGGCTCTTTTATCAGCCTCAGCCTTAGCCTCTGCCTCCATTTCTTTAATCATTACAGCAGTTTCGTGCTTAACCTCATCCTTAACACTTTCAAGAATATACGCCTTAGCTTCTTCATTAGTCAAGCCTGATATTCTCTCAAGCTCAGAAAGCTCTTTATCTCTAATTTCTTCAACATTTTTAAGCTGGCTATTAACAGCTTCCATTTTGTTGTTAAGGATTTCTTCCTTTCTTTCAAGAGAGTAAGCCTTTTTATCAACTGCATCCTCTTTTTGAGTGAGTCGTTTTTCAAGACGCTGTATTTCGTTCTTTCTATCCTTACATTCCTTTTCAACTTCATTCTTAGTTCTTAACGCTTCTTCTTTAGCCTCAATAAGTACTTCTTTTTTAGTAGCCTCTGCGTTCTTTCTAGCCTCTAACTTAATGTTTTCAGCTTCTCTTTCAGCAGAACCAATTTCAGCTTCAGCAAACTTTTTTCTGATATATTTACCAATAACTATACCAATAATAAGCGAAATCAAAATGGAAGCAAAGACGATACATAACCAAATTAATGTATTCAGTCTAAACACCTCCTATTAAATTATCAAAGTTCAAAATACATAAAGAATCAGAAAGGCAATCCTTAGCAGCTAATTAAGGATTGTTTTTCTGACCACTTTAAACATTAAAAGAATATATGTAATAATGCACATATACATATATCCTTTCATTGCTACACATCTATTTTATTACTTTTCCTCTAAATTGTCAAGTAATAGATACTTAAATTCGACTTTTATCTATTTCATAATAGTCAAATCTCGATGTATTTATAGTTTCAAGTTTTATTTTAACATTATAATTGTTTTCAATAAGTTTAGCACCACTGTATAAAGCATTAATAACAGTAGTATTTGAACGAATTGTAATAGAATTGTAAATAGTAGAATTAACTATGTTTATAACTATATTATTAATACTATCTGCTAAATATGATACATCTTTTACCCTACCTGTACCCTCACAATGAGGGCATTTGTGATAAATATATCGACTTAAAGGCTTTCTCTGTTTCTGCCTTGTCAACTGCATTAATCCAAGCTCTGTCATTCCTACAATATATGTCTTTATTCTATCCTTATTAAGTTCCGATTTAAGCACATTATAAAGTCTGTCATTGTCTTCCTTGTTATCCATATTTATAAAGTCAATGATTATCATACCATTGAGATTTCTTAATCTAATTTGTCTGGCAATTTCAATGGCTGCCTCTTTATTTACTTTAAAGTTGTTTTTAACATTAGTTGACTTGCCACTATTAACATCAATAACAGCCATAGCCTCAGTTTCATCAATAACTATGTATCCTCCACAGTCAAGCCAAATTTTACTTTTAAATAACTTTTCAATTTGGCTTTCAATTCCGTATTCCCAGAACAAAGGTATTTTCCCTTGATAAAGTTCAGTATTGTTATATATTTCTTTTAGCTTTTTGTACTCATTTTTGTCATTTATTACTATAGTACAATCCTTGTCACACAAATCTCTAACAGCCTTTATTAAAGGACTGACTTCCTTATAAACAATAGCCGGAGCTTTAGTATATTTACCCTTTTCTTCAATTGCAACAAGAGTATCTATTATACTCTTTACTTCATTTTCAACATCACTAATGTCAGCATTTTGGCAGCTTGTTCTCATAACAATGCTGTAGCCTGTTTTAACATATTTTTCAGCTATTTTTCTTAGTTTTTCTCTTAGGTCATTATCTGTTATTTTTCTTGATATACCAATTTCTCCATTGTCCTTAACTGCAACACTGTATTTTCCTGCCTTGCTTATGTTAGTTGTAACAACAGCTCTTTTTTCATCAAAAGCCTCCTTTGTTATTTGAACTAAAATTTCCTGACCTAATTTTACATTTTTAGTATTAACAAGTTCAGACTTATTGTTTAACTGCAAAAATACTGGCTTATCTTCCCCTATACCTATAAAAGCTATACCTGTAGGCAAAATTTTATTAACTCTGCCTACATAAATATCTCCTATCATAGCCTTATTTTCTTTGTCTTGAAGTATAAGTTCTGATAACTTATTATTTTCAACTAGCCCTGCTCTATAATAAGGTGAATAGCAATCTACATAAATTCTTCTTCCAAACATAATGGCAACAGTTCTCCCTTATTGTCTGTATATAAAGTACCTCTTAAAATGTCAACTTTTTCAAATCTAAATTCAACCCCCATTTTATTATAAATATAATCAAGTAGTACATCAATTTTAAGATTTCCTTGACTGCCTGTTGCAATATTAGTGTATAACTCAGTTCTTTCACCATCATTGTCGACTATTATTGACTTAATAAAGGGTCTTATATTTACTATTTTTGTTTTCTTTTTAACAGTTCTTTCTATATTTATTTCTTCTGCTGACATTATTTCTTTAACAACAGTATTTATATTATCATACTTGTTATCAAGAGTTACACAATAGTCAGCATAATCTACTGCTGCTGCACAATTTTCTGCACTAAATTCAAGCTCTACTACTTGCAAAATTTCAATACCCTGAGGCAAATTGTTATTAAGAATATTCTTAATTTCTTCACAATCCATTTTTTCTGTAAGCTGAATGTCAAGTATTTCACCAACACTACTTACTCCAAGAGCAAGTGGTACAGCAAAAGTAGTAAGCTGATGAGGATTGAAACCCCAAGAGTGACCTATTGGTATTCCAGCTCTTTTAAATGTTCTCTGAAAAAACTTAAGCAAGTCCAAGTGACCTATAAATATCATTCTATCTGTTTTAGAAAATTCCAATCTATATTTAACATTGGTGTTTACAACCTGGCTACTATTCAAAACAAACACCTCCTCCAAACTGTGCAGCACCACAACCTGCACATTGTTTTCTGCAATTTGGTGTTACTGTTTCAGCCTTAGCCCTTTCCATTTCTTTAATAAAGAAATCCTTTGTTACACCAATTGAAATATGGTCCCAAGGTAATATCTCATCATAACTTCTTTCTCTATTGGCATAAAACTCCTTAGATACTTTTGTGTCCTCAAAGGCCTGTAGCCAAGAGTCATATTTAAAAAGCTCTGTCCAGCCGTCAAACTTTGCTCCAAGTTCCCAAGCTCTATATATAACCTTGCCAACTCGTCTGTCACCTCTGGCAAGTACACCTTCAAGAGAACTTAACTCAGGCTCGTGGTAGTTGTACTTAACCTGCTTTCTGTTCATATTTGTTTTAACAAACTTCTGCTTTCTCATAAACTCATTAACTGTTGATTGTGCTGTCCACTGAAATGGCGTAAATGGCTTAGGCACAAAACAAGCTGAACTTACTGTAACAGAAATTGGTCTTCCCTTTCTTTCTTCCTTAGGTATTTCAAAAAACTTTTCAACAATAGCATTGGAAAGTTTAACAATACCCAATAAATCCTCATCAGTTTCTGTAGGCAAGCCAACCATAAAGTAAAGTTTAACTCTAGTCCAACCACCGGAAAATGCCAAAGCACAACCATTAAGTATTTCTTCTTCTGTTATACCCTTATTTATAACATCTCTTAATCTTTGAGTACCTGCCTCTGGTGCAAATGTAAGACCAGACTTTCTAACTGCCTGTACTCTCTCCATTAAGTCAAGAGAAAAAGCATCAATTCTTAAAGAGGGTAAAGATATACTTACACTATCTTTAGAATAATTATCAATTAAACCATTGGCTAGTTCCACAAAACTTCTGTAGTCACCTGTTGACAAACTTGTAAGACTAATTTCCTCGTGACCAGAATTTTTGAGAAGTGAATCAGCAAGTCCCAATAATTTGTCACAGCTTTTTTCCCTAACTGGTCTATAAACATAACCTGCCTGACAAAATCTACAGCCTCTTATACAACCTCTAAACACCTCAAGAGTTACTCTATCGTGAACAGTTTCAATTAAAGGTACAAGCTGTTTTTCCGGATAAAAAGCTGTATCCATATCTTTAACAATTACCTTTTTAATTACCTTTGGTGCATCAGGGTGATTTGGTGTAAATGATGCAATCTCTCCATTTTCCTTGTAAGTAACATCATAAAACTTAGGAACATATATACCCTCTATTTTAAGGCATTTTTCAAGAAATTCCTCTTTAGTTCCACCATTTTTCTTTATTTCCTTGTATAAATCAAGGAATTGGTCATAGCTTACCTCACCTTCGCCAATGTAGAAAATATCTATCATTTCAGCAAGTGGCTCCGGATTGTAAGCACAAGGTCCTCCTGCAATAACAAGAGGGTCCTCCTCACTTCTGTCCTTTGACCAAATTGGTATGCCTGCTAAATCAAGCATATTTACAATGTTTGTGTAGCTCATTTCGTACTGTAATGTAAATGCTACAAAGTCAAACTTTTTAAGGCTATCTCCAGTTTCAAGGGCAAAAAGAGGAATATTGTTTTCTCTCATTTTTTCCTCCATATCATACCAAGGTGCAAAGCATCTTTCACAATATGTGTCCTCTCTCCTGTTAAAAAAGTAGTATAATATCTGAAGTCCTAAATGGCTCATTCCTACTTCATAAACATCTGGAAAGCAAAATGCAAGCCTAATATCTACATCTTCTGGCTTTTTGACAACCATATTTATTTCATTACCTATATATCTTGCAGGCTTTTCCACCTGTAATAATATTTCTTTAAGCATTACTTATCCTCCGTATTAATTTACTGTTGTTTATTATAACATACTTATTACCAAAAATAAAGTGCCATACAGCAAAAGCTATACAGCACCTTTAATTAATTGGTTTTATTTACAAACAATATAAATTTATTAATCTTCTACTTTTTTATTGTAATAGCCCTCTAATCTATAAATAGGCATACCTTTTTCAGAAAACTTTTTTTCGTACTC
>UQRG01000059.1 GCA_900543365.1 uncultured Eubacterium sp.
TTAGTGACATTTGTTTTTAAAGTTGTTCTTCCTCATTTTCTTCAACAACATATTGGTTGTTAATAAGTTCTTCAATCTCTGCTAAATGTTCCTCTGTGAGCTTTCCTCTGTTATACCAGCTTAAGGCATATTCCTGTACTTTATAATCAGGCTCATTCCCTACCATACCCTTAATTGTTTTTAAAATAAAATCTTCCAATCTAAACATAAATTAAACCTCACTTTCTGTTGCCACAATAGCTTTAGCTACTTCCTTTATTTTATTGTCAATGTAAATTTTAGTGTCAGCAATATACTCTATTTTGTTATAAGCACCAACACTATTGTTAATGTTAGTTATTCCCTTGTATGTTTGTAATGCCTTGAATTTATTTTGAATATCTTCGTCAAAAGCTGTAAATATTGGCTCTGCTAAAGGTAACTGTATATATACTTCATTGTCATCTAAGAATTGCTTAAATGTTTCTAAAGTATAGTCCTTGCTTACAGTAACTATAATTCTCCTGTCTGGAAAATACATATCACCTATAGTATAGCCTTTATCATCAACTCTAAAATGAGTACATAAGCCACTCTTAATAGGTGCATACATATAATTTTCACCCAGATTTTTTTGATAAATTTTTTTCGCTGTTGTATCGATACCAGAATGTGTGTATTCGACAAAATCACTTGAAGTTAATCTTGTATTATCAACTCTCTTTAACACGCCGATTTCTCCATTATATATACATATTTCATCAGCAATATAACCCTTATTATCAATAATTACATTAGCATTATTCACATTATCACAAGGTACAGCTCTTAAAGGTTCAATTAATGTGCAATCAGCTTTTTGTAAATTGCACTCAACATATCCCTTATAACTGTCAGCCTTAACAAACATAACATTGCTTGGTTCTTCTGTTAAGTTTTCGTATAGTCTGAAGTCAATATAACAAGCACCCTCAACATCTATGTCAACGCTTGTACTGTTGCTTAGTGCTTTAATTGTATTGCCGTTAGTATCAAGTAATCTATATCTACACTCTTTTTTCACACCGTCAATATATAAAGCATAACAATCTCCATAATCGCAAGGATAATGTACATATCCCGGTTTTCTTTCGCTAGTCCACTTATAAGTCACGCTAGAAAAAGCATCGTTAGTATACCAACCATTCCATAAGTTTTCATTATAAACTCTCACCTCAACAGTTCCTTTAATATCAGCAATTTCCTGTGGGTTATCCATTGTAGGTATATCTTTTTGCATACTTCTGCCATAAACAACAATGTTGGATATTTTCTTGTTACTACAATCTGTAGCTGTGGCAGTTCTACCTTCCGCTTTATTTTCTATGTTCACAACGGTATTTTTTAAGTCTGCTAGTGCTTCTGATGCCTTAGTCGCTGAAGTTTCTGCTTTAATTGCACTTGCTTGTGCTACCAAGGCATCTTGAGCTACATCACTCGCAATAATTGTTACATCATTAATACCACTATTTACCACATCATTATAGGTGTTAAGTAGATTTGTTATACCATTGTACTTATCACTTATTTCTGTCGCAAGCTCTGATACTTGCTTATACACACTAGGACTTGCAACTGTAGGTACTAAACCACCAACTACACCACTGCCATAAACATTTATTTTAATTTCATTAGTGGATATTAAATCTCCACCAGCTACACTAACTGATAAAGTTCCCGCTTCTTGTAAAACTTCCCAGGGAACTAAGCACTCACTATTATTAATGTTAATATCATAACAAGCACCACCATTAAGACTGAATTGTGCCACAATAGGAGTAATGTCAGCCCAATCAGAGTTAAACTCAAATTTAGCACTAACATTATTTCTTGTAACAGATACTACTTTGCTATTGTCTGTTCGCCTTAAATCTGTACCGGTTGCTTTAAATTGTAAAACAATCATTCTGTCACCTGCCTTTTATAATCTATCATTATTATAAATTTTGAAACCTGTACAACCTACATTGCTAATCTCAGCTACTGTATTCCCTCTGTATGCTGTTGTTGTACCGAAATTGGCTATTAACTTATAGCTATATTGTTTAGGGCAGTCACTTACATCTAATATAAAGCCAGTAGGCTTGCTACTGCTGTCTTTCAAGCTAGTAATAGTAGTATTCAACACACATTTTTCAATTGTGCAATTAGTAGCATAACCGTGGCATTGTACAATAGAGTTATAGCCATTATCCGGAGTTCTAAAACTATGAGCATATATACCACACTTTTCAATATATACACCGTTACTGTTAGTCAACTTAAATATTGGTGACGAAAAACTGTAATAAGTGGTATTACCGTGATTAGGAGGCTGTGCATCATTAAATGGATATTGCATTAAGTATATATTTCTTATTGTTACATTATTAGCTTCATCACTTCCTTCTTCTCCTATTACTAATATTGGTACATCATTTTTAATAAAAAATGTAGCTCTATGATTAAGTCCTTCTAATGTTATTCTTGTATTTATTTTTATTGAATTGCTTATTAAATAGCTTCCTGGAGCGAAGATAACTTTACTTCCAGAAGGCAATCTGTTAATAAAATTATTAAGGGAATAGGTATCACTATATCCATTTTTGCAATTAAAAACAAAGTCTGCTGCTTTAATGTATTTGCTGTCACAATCACAACTTCCGTCATCATTAACAGTATTGTCTACAGCTATTAAGTAACAGAACTTTCTTTGCATTAATATTTCAAGGTTGTTTAATGCCCAATATACTGTAGAACTGTCTGGTAAGTCTGTATTTCCTGGTGCAATCTTACCCGTAACTCCTCTTGTGGCTGAACTTCCAAGTCCCAGATTATCTCTTGCTTTGGTTACATTATTAGCACCTGTACCACCTTTATTGATAGGTAAAATACCGGTTATATTTGTATTACTTAAGCTATGACCGTGATTATTAGGTGCTTTTTCTGCAACTAGGTCATACACCATATCAAATTCATTGGCCGCAACATCAAAATTACTATTCATATGTTCTATGTCAAAAGCTTCATCATCAGTATGGTACACAAAATCATAATTCTTATTATAGCTATTTGCCATTTATAACTCATCCTCCCTTATCTCTTTATATGTCTTTTTATTAAGCTCGCCGTATGTAATTTTTTCAGACTTAAGCATACCGTAAGTATTGTACTTAAGTACTGCGTCAATAATTAAGTTTAAAGGTACTGTTTTGTCAAGCATCTGTTTTACTGCATCTAGATATTTTTTATTTTTCAAAGGCAACTTAACAGACAACCTGTATTCCCTCCAATAGTAGTCAATGTCAAAATCATCACCTACAATTATCTGTATTTTCTTAATGAGATTTCTTTCACTTCCATTTAACTTTGTAAGTATCTGAAATCTTCTAAAATCAATGCTGTCATTAGCTGACACATTTAAGTTTAATATTTTTTCAAGTCTTTCCAGTCCTTCATTTTCAGCAGTATAAACAAACATTTCTTTGATGCCATCGTCAATGTGTTTCTTTAGCCTTTCTAGCTCAACATCACCTGTACCGCATATTAGTTTAAATTCATATATATCCATTAATATAGGTGGTAAATAATATATTAATTTCATTAGTATTTTCCCCCATTCAAGACAATGTAATTAAAATCAAATATTTCATTGTTGTTGAGAGTAACTGCCCTTTCGCCATCTATAGTTAGACTTGTAATATCAACTATTTCATTTAATTCAGACATTTTTGCCATAATCTGAAATGCATTGACAGTGAGAGTTGTTGTATCTTCCCATTGCTCGTTTAAGGTTTCAAGATATTCTTTAATGATTTTAGCAGCCTTACCATAAACAGTATCACTATTAGCACCACTTAATAATTGCCAATCAACTGTTATACTAAGTTGTTTACCGTCTGCTCCTTTTACATCGACAATATGACCTATAGGGGCAATGCCACAACCTAACCCCTCATTTTCAACTGGGTCAAGGTATTCTTTAACTTCTTTCACCAATTCTTGCGTTGGTGTGTTGTTGTCGCTGTCTGTAATAATCAAGCCAACAGTACCACCACTTTCAGGAGCTCTTACCAACTTAACCATACCAACACCGTCAATTTCTTTCACCCATTTTTTGTAATCGGCTCTGTTGCCACCAAAAGCCTCGTTATTTATTTCCTCAAAATACCTTTGACGAAAATCCTCTGTTTCTTCTAAATCTTCACCCGGTACTAATAACTCTGTAAGTTTTGCTGTTTTAAGGTCCTTTATAGTTTCAATAGGAATTAAGTCACCAAACTGCTTATTACCCTCTGTACCCTCTGTGTCACACTCTACTTTCCACCAGCCAGGCACAAACTCGCCTGGATTGATTTCAAGTTGACTGCCGAAAGTATAAACGGTTTTGGTTTCCATTGTATCGTTTGTCATTTGTTCAATTACTGTATAGGTAACATCGTTTAAAGCAAATCTATCACCGGCTTTAATGGTTTCAGTATCACTATTGTATGTTGCCTCCATTTTCAATATAGCCCTTGTAGCCTCTTTTGGCACTATGCCTCGTTCTTTAGCCCTTAATTCAAGGAATTCTCTTTCTGCTGTGTCGGCAAAAGCATTGTTTAGGACGATGTCAAGCTGTATATATATCTGTGCCAACTCTGCACAAGCTGGGGCTAATGCGTCATATATAATAGAGCCTTCTCTTTTGTCCACATTTGACGGCACATTAGATAATGCTCTTTTTAATATGCTTTCATATGTCATACTTTCAAACATTAATTTCCACCTCCTGTAAAATATTACCTAGAGTTGTTGTAACTTTAAATTTAACAAGAACACTGTGACGATATACCGTAAAATCAAAATCAGTAATATCCGTTATTCTATCATCAACAGACAATGTATCTCTTATTCGTCTCTCCAGTACCGCACAGGCTATATACTTATCTTTGCCAAATAGGTCTTTCAGAGTGATGCCGTAATTGTGGCTATATATTACATAATCAAAGCGTTCTGTATTAAGAGCTTTATATATTGCTTGTTGTATTGCCTCTATACCATCAACATCGCCCACAATTCGATTACTTTTTCTATCCCAGTAATATGTGTATGTAGGATATGTTATTATTTCATAATTGCTTATATTACTTAAAGGTATCATATAATCTCTCCTATCAAGTAGTATTTCTGCCCTTTCGGAGCTTTAATCAGCAGTACTTTATCACCAATTTCTAAGTCAAGTCCTTTTAAAATAACAATATTACTACCCGCTGAAACGCTTATTTTGTCTGTCACTTTCACCGTTAATGGGCTTGTTGCTATAATCGTGCCCTCACAAGGTTTGCAAGGCTCGCTAGCTTCTAAAGTGTTGTATATGCACTTTCTAAGCACCACATCAAATTCTTTACTCACTTAATCACTCCTTTCACTAAGCTCAAGTTTCATTGTATGCCTGCCGTTTTCAAATGTGTGCGTGCAACTTTCTACCATATATCCAGCATTGATTACATCTCCAGCATCTTTAATGCTAACCCATATACCGTTACCGGCTCTTAACTCTGGCACTCCAGTATCTTCCACTGTAAATGTATGGTTGACTTTGTTGTATATATCTAACATTCTATCCGCTATATCCTTAATCTGACCCTCTGTGTAACCCTCGGACATTTTTTCGTTTTTCTGTAGAACGCCCCACTTGATTATGTTGACGCTATCTTGTGACGAGTATATCTCTCGTGTGCCGCTTTCTTTATCGTCAGTGTAAAGCAAAATCTTGTTATAAGTGTTTGTGTCAATATCGGTTTTATAGCTATAATCAATCAATGTGTTATCATCACTTACCAATGCTAGATTAAGCATTAAATCATCATAAGCCTTTAATGTTATATCACCAAAATCATCATAAAAAAAGAACGCCTTACCGGCGTATATATTAGTAAAATCTAAAGCATTAAATATTATATCAAATAACGACTGGTTATCTTCAATTCTTTCATTAATTGTATAACCAGTGTTAGCAATCTTACCCATTTGTAATTTGTAATCATTACAAATAGTTTTTATAAGCTCGCTTGCAGTTTTGGTATAGCAGTATGTATCTTTGTTTTTTAAATACCTAGTTTGGTCATAAGCTACTACATCAATAATTTGCTCCTTAGTCCTGCTTTTGCTGAATATATAGCCCCAGAACATAGGCACATCATTATACATAAGTGCTACAGCATCACCTTCTACAAAAGAAATAGTGCCAGTTTCAACTAAATCCCTAGCAATTTTAAAAGTAAGTTTAGCTGGTGTTGCTCGTCTTTTAGTTATAAGCTGTATTTTATCAGAACAAAGTTGCGATACATCTTGTATGACATTATAATGTATTATTTTAAGATTGACACCTTTGTTATTCTTATCTATAACAAGTTTTGCTTTTGCTGCTTTGTTAAATTCTGGAATATTTTCTACACTTCTTTTATCCAGGTTAAATGTTGTTGTTTCAGTTTCCTCAAAAGTAACATCTTCGCCAACCAAATACACATCGCCTTGTTGTCTGCCGAAATTTAAAGACTCTGGTGTGTGCAGAACCGTTATATCAATTCTATTACCTTTAATAGCTCCACCTACATCTTCGGCGTAATAAGTTTTGTCGTTAATGATTAGTTTACTGCCTAATGGTATCTTAGATTTATCGACAGCAACTGTGTGGTTTGCTGTGGCTTTTTTACCGCTTGCTGTAATACCGTCGTTTTTACCACAACATATTTTACAAGGGCAATATGCCGTCAGAGTAAATTTACCTAAGTATTCTTTGTTTTCGGAAACTTTCTGAGTAGCCGACCCTTGTGGCTTTTGGTTACCATTATAACCCCAACTATAGTATGTTCTGCCACTTAATGTATTGTTTAGCAGAACTTTTCTAATTGGGTTTACTCCCGCCTCAATAATGTATCCATTGCCTATATATAGAGATACATGACCCCTTGTATCTTTGCCACATTGCGAGTATATACAAGCTCCTAACGGTATTTTACTACAATCAATTTTGCCATTTTTCCAACTCAACTTATTTTTACCCCAAGCATTTCTTGCTTGCGAAGCATAACTAAGTGATGTGTACGCATTGTTAATTCCAGCAGCATAATAAGCACTTGCAACAAATGCCTGGCAACTATCTTTTGCCACCCACATATCCGCCATTTTATTAGCATGTGGAAATGTTGTATGTCCAACCCAAGCATTCGCCCATTCTATTAACTTTTCTACTTGCGAACCTCTATAATCTACATTATTACTTTTTTTCTTAGCCATTCTTTTCACCTACCTTGTATACATTCCCTACAGGAGCAGATATACCACCCGGTTCTGCGGTAAAACTCTGTCCTACTGTCGGCTCAGTTGCAACAATCTTATCTCTTAAGTATATAATTTTACCAACTCCTAAACTATTAGGATTTTGAAGCCCATTTCTCTTAGCAAGCTCATTCCATTTACTGCCATCACCAAAGAATTTTTTTGCAATGGTCCAAAGAGTTTCATCTTCGCTTTTAACTATATACGATAAAGGGATATTGCCTGCTTTTTCTCTTTGTTTCTTCTCGGTAGCTTGTATTACTCCAACATCGTTGTAGTCACCTGTTTCGTCAATTTTTTTAATTACACCTACTTGCCTATACTCTTTTAACTTGACATCTACCCAGTAATCGCCCTCTTCGCCAGCATTTTCCTCAACTGTATAGTCTTCTAGAGTTACTTTTAAGTTGCCTCCAAAAAGATACTTATAATTAATACTACCGTCATCATTGTAACTATCTATTAACTGCCTTATAATAACAAGAAAAAAAGGCTTACTATCAGCCTTTAACTCTCTCAACCTATTTAAATACCATATAGGCTCGTGATATACCATTTTAAAATACTCAGACTTATAAATAATATCTCCATTATCATCTACATAATTTTTATGTTCTGTGATAAGTGTATCATCTTTGGGTAATAACAACTTAAAACTAAAATCTCTAAGTCCAATGTTTTTTATTATGTTCACTTCACCTACAGACACAAGCTCAATAGTTTTATTTTTATTGCCTACTTTAGTTTTAAATTGCGATGGAGCTAAAGGAAATTCAATTTCTTCTGTACCATCTGCTGTTTCCCTTTGGAATACGAACCTGTACATTATAATCACCTCCTTGTTTTTCACATAACAAAAGAGCAGTATTAAAACTGCTCTCAGATTGTCGATAAACCCAGTTTCAAATTAG
>UQRG01000060.1 GCA_900543365.1 uncultured Eubacterium sp.
AAAATACAACAATTTTTTTAATTATATTCATAAAACTATAGCTACTATCTTTTACAGTATTTGAAATCTTGTCAGCTTTTTCTTTTACAATTTTTATAGTCTTGCTTTCAGTTTTTGGAGTTTCATTTTCTTTATCATCTTTACTTTTTATTTTACTATCAATACCTACACTATGTGCAAAAAATCTAATAAAAATATAAACAACTGTAGGAAGTGCAATAATTATATATAACATCATTAAAATATCATTAATAACATACCAATTCAAAAAGCTAGAAATCATTCCACCAAATATATTTACAATACCAAAGCCTGCCATAAAACAAATCCAAAGTATAAAAAACATAATAATTGTTTTAATAACAAGTTTAAGAAGAGAAATAGCTTTTTGCCCTAATATATAATCACCAATACCCTTAATAGTAGCAAAAAATTTGTCAAAAAAGGTAGTAACAACAGCCTTTACTTCATTTTTGACTTCGCCTTTTTTTACATTATTATAATCAGGATTAACATTATAAGCTGACAATATTTCTCTTACAACATCTTCAACATTACCTAAAGTAGCAACGGCATCTTTTTCACTCATACCCTCTGCCAACTTGTTGTCAATATGTTGTGTGTATTCACTTATAATATCAGTTATTTCATCACTGTTAAGTATAGATAATCTTTCTCTCATATAGCTTATAAATTCTTTTTTAGTCATTACAATCACTCTCCTTAATAAAATCATATACTTTTCCAAAAAATTCAAGCCATTCGTTTTTTAAATTTTCCATATATAGTTTGCCGGCTGCTGTAAGGTGATAATATTTTCTAGGTGGACCTTCAGTTGACTCCTTAAGATAAGTTTCAAAATAATGCTCATTTGTAAGTCTTTTAAGCAAAGGATAAATAGTCCCCTCATTAACATCTACAACTTTTGAAACTTCAGCCACAAGTTCGTAACCATACATATCTCTTTTAACAACCGAAAGAAGCACCACAAGTTCTAAAACACCTTTTTTAAATTGTACATTCATACAATCACTCCTTTCACTATTATATTACATCAACTACTATGTAATGTCAAGTACCTAAATATATTTAATACCAAAATTAAATATTAATTAAAAAAAGAATACTCTTAAAGGGAGTATTCTTAAAATATATGTATTTACTTATTAACAAGTACCGTCTTCTTTACAAAATTCAACCTTCTTGCCGTCTAAAATCATATTAGTTGTTCTAACAGCACACATTTTACCACACATTGAACAACTATGTCTTTCAGCTGGTGGAACACTCTCATAGTATTCTCTTGCCTTTTTGCCATCAACAGCAATTTCAAACATCTTTTCCCAGTCAAGAGCGTGTCTGGCATCAGACATAGCATTATCTAAATCTCTTGCGTGAGGAATTTTGTTAGCAATATCAGCAGCGTGAGCAGCAATCTTACTAGCAATAATACCTTCCTTAACATCATTTTCATCAGGAAGTCTTAAATGTTCAGCTGGTGTAACATAACAAAGGAAGTCAGCACCATTAGATGCAGCAATAGCACCACCAATAGCAGATGTAATATGGTCATAGCCAGGGAAAATATCAGTTACAATAGGTCCTAAAACATAGAAAGGTGCATTATGACATAATCTCTTTTGTAACTTCATATTGGCAGCAATTTCATCAATTGCCATATGACCAGGACCTTCAACCATAACTTGGACATCTTTTGCCCACGCTCTTTCAGTAAGATAACCAAGTTCAATAAGCTCTGCAATCTGACCTGCATCTGTAGCATCATCATTACAACCTGGTCTTAAAGCATCACCAAGAGAAATAGTAACATCATACTTTCTTAAAATTTCAAGAACATCATCATAGTATTCAAAGAAAGGATTTTCGTTACCAGTCATTTCCATCCAAGCAAAAAGTAGAGAACCACCTCTTGAAACAATGTTCATTCTTCTCTTATCTCTCTTAAATGCCTCAACAGCTCTTCTGTTAATACCTGCGTGAATAGTCATAAAGTCAACACCCTCTTTAGCGTGAGCCTCTACAACCTCTAAAAATTCCTTAGCAGTAATTTTCATTAAATCCTTTTCAAGGTATCCAATAGCATCGTACATAGGCACTGTACCAATCATAGCTGGTGACATAGCAACAAGTTCTTTTCTAAAAGTGTTAGTCTTGCCATAATTGCTAAGATCCATAATAGCCTCTGCACCATAATCAATAGCCATTTTAACCTTATTCATTTCCATTGTGTAATCTTTACAGTCACCAGAAATACCAAGATTAACATTAATCTTAGTTCTCATACCCATACCTATACCTTCTGGGTCTAAAGATGTGTGATTAATGTTGGCAGGAATACACACAACACCTTTAGCTACAAGCTCCCTAACTTCTTCAGGAGTTTTATATTCCTTTTTAGCCACAATTTTCATTTCCTTAGTAATAATGCCTTTTTTAGCTGCATCCATCTGAGTTGCATAATTTCTCATAATCTTTCCTCCAAGATATTGAATAAAATTAATAAATATATGCAGAAAAAAAGACCCTCAGCAGAAAGCCAAGAGTCCTTAGAAACCGTTTTTGCTCCCTACCACGGTATTAACCGTCAGGTTCAAAGGGTATTTCTCAACCATAATGGTACCCCTGCAACATATTCATTTTAAATCATTATAATACCTTTAATTGCTTTTGTCAACAAAATATATAAAATGTGATTTAATTATTATTATAACACCTTATCAAGAAAAGCCTTTAATCTGTCACTTTTAGGGTTATTAAAGAACTCATCTGGTGTATTTTCTTCAAGTATTTTACCATTTTCCATAAATATTACTCTTGAGCCAACTTCTCTGGCAAAGCCCATTTCGTGAGTAACAACAACCATTGTCATATTTTCTTTAGCAAGTCCTCTCATAACCTCAAGAACTTCACCAACCATTTCTGGATCAAGGGCAGATGTAGGCTCATCAAAAAGCATAACATCAGGCTCCATACACAATGCTCTGACAATAGCTATTCTCTGCTTCTGACCGCCAGAAAGCTGATTAGGATAGCTATTAGCCCTGTCACCAAGACCTACTCTTTCAAGTAACTCCATAGCCTTTTTTTCAGCATCAGCCTTACTCTTTTTAAGCAACTTCATAGGACCAATAGTAAGATTTTTCATAATAGTCATATGTGGGAAAAGGTTAAACTGTTGGAAAACCATACCCATTTTCTGTCTATGCTTATTAAGGTTATTTTTAGGGTCAGTAATATCTATTTCTTCAAAATAAATGTGACCTGATGTAGGCACTTCAAGAAGGTTAAGACATCTCAAAAATGTAGATTTACCAGAACCAGATGGACCAATAACAACTACAACCTCACCATTATAAATATTGTTATTTATATGGTCAAGGGCAAGAGTTTTATTACCAAAATCCTTTGTCAAATCTTCAACCTTAATTAATGGCTTAGTATTATCTTTCACCTGAACTTAACCTCCTTTCAAGACGAGCAGAAATGCTTCTTAAAATAGAAACAATAATAAAGTAAATAATTGCTACTGCTAAAAGTGGCAAGAAGAAATCGTAAGTTCTTCCCTTTATAAGCAATGCCTTAGAAAGAAGGTCATCTAATGAAATCATACTTGCAACAGATGTTTCCTTTAAGAGTACTACAAGTTCATTACAAAGAGCCGGAAGTGAGCTTTTTAATGCTTGTGGTATAACAATGTAAATCATTGTGGCAACATATCCAAAACCTAAACTTCTGCCTGCCTCCATTTGTCCCTTGTCAACACTATTTATTCCACCTCTTATTATTTCTGCAACATAAGCACTTGAATTAATAGTGAAACCAAGTATGGCTACGCCAATTTTATTAGTAGAATTAGCAAGTATAACAAAGTAAATCATCATTATCTGCACAATAGTAGGTGTACCTTGAATAATATTAAGGTATAGCTTGCAAATTCCATTAAAAAAGCCAAGAATAAATCTGGCTATTTTTTGAGATGTACTTTGAGTTGGAGTATCAACTCGTCTATCATAGCTTACTCTAACAATAGCTATAACCATACCAATTAAAAGACCTAAAATAAAAGCAAAAAATGTAAGCTTAATTGTAACACCTAAACCTTGTACAAGCCAAGTCCATCTATCATCTGTTATAAAGTCTGCTTCAAAGTTATTGGCAAACTTCTGTGCTTTTTCAGGTGTAGTGAAAAAATCAGCTATTTTATAAATTATATCTTTCATATCAAATTTCCTCAATAATAAAGGTGTGTAAAAACACACCCTTATTCATTAAATTACTTATTTAAATACTTATCTAATATAGCCTGTAATTCGCCATTTTCCTTCATCTCTTTAAGAGTAGCGTTGATAGCATTTAAAAGTTCTTCATTTTCCTTAGGAACAGCAATAGCATACTGTTCAGAAGTTAAGTTTCCATCTAACTTAACAAGACCTGTTGCATTTTCAACAATCTTCTTAGCAGGTTCATTATCAATAACAACTGCATCAATCTTATCTGATAATAATGACTGAGCAGCATCTGGACCATTAGCAAATCTTTCAACACTTGCTACACCAACGCCGTTTTTATCATCAGAAAGATAAGTATCTCCTGTTGTACCTCTCTGAACGCCAACTACCTTACCCTTTAAGTCCTCCTTAGACTTAATATCTGAACCTTCCTTAACAATAATGGCCTGACCGGCTTCAACATAAGTATCACTAAAGTTTACATTGTTAAGTCTTTCTTCATCAATAGTCATACCTGCAAGACCAATATCAACCTTACCTGAAGTAACTGCTGGAATAATAGCATCAAAGTCCATATTTTCAACTTGAGCCTCAAGACCAAGTTTAGATGCAATAGCCTGTGCAATTTCAGCATCAATACCAACTACTTCACTGCCTTCCATATATTCGTAAGGCTCAAAAGCTGCATTGGTACCCCAAATGAGCTTACCTTCCTGAACAGTCTTAACTGTGCTAGAATTTGTTCCATTGCTATTATTAGTAGCAGTTGAATCAGTAGAACCACAACCTACTGCACCAACAAGCATAGTACCAGCAAGTAATAAACCCATTAACTTAGCAAATTTCTTCATTGAAATTCCTCCTTAAATTATAGTTATATTAATAATATCAAATTTTTGTAAAATCGTCAAGGAATATGACATAATGTTGTCAATTATTTAAAAAAATAAAGAGAGTTAATACATAAAAATATTAACTCCCTCTATTAATTATATTTATTTACTAAACTATTAGTTTAAAGCTTTGCCTAATTCTTCACACTCAGCAATAGTGTCATCACTTGGAGAATCAGCACAAATTACACTAGATACAATATTTGCACCAGCATTTTTGCAATCTTCTTCCCAAGTTTTCATCCATTCTCCATCACCCCAGCCATAAGAGCCAAAAAGACCAATTTTCTTGTCACTAATATCACAAGCATCAAATACAGGCTTAAATTCACTATCTTCAAGTTCTTCAGCTCCCATTGCAGGACAACCAAAAGCAATAGCATCATACTCAGCTACTTTTGCTGAATCAAAGTCACTAACAGCAAATACAGAAACATCTGCACCAGCATCACCAGCACCTTTTGCAACAGCTTCTGCCATAGTCTGTGTATTACCTGTACCACTCCAATATACAACTGCAATTTTACTCATTTTATTACCTCCAAAAATTTAATATTTTTTTATTATTTATGCAGAAATTGTAAGTCTTAATATAGATAAGCCTTCATTTAATTTCTTGCAGTAAATATCTGTGCATTTTTTATACTTTTCAAATATTTTTTTTGCCTCACATTCATTGCCATATACTTTCCAACAACCTACACATTTGCAATTCTTTCCTTTATTTAAAATAAACCCCTTAATATCCTCAATAGGATAACCTAAAAACAAACCAATTTCGTGAGGAAACTCTGAACACTTTTCAATTCTTTCTGACAAGTGCATAATATCACCATATAAACTTTTCCCTTCATAACCTGTTTTATTCAATAATTCATCTGCTTCCTTGCGCCTTAAATCCCTTATTAACCTGCTGGGTCTAAACACATATATTAATGCTCTTTCAGCACACAATTTAAGCAAACACACATACACGCCTTTAGAATTAAGCATATTGTTCATATATTCAATTTTATTTTTTAATTCTGTTATGCTTTTCACCTTATAACTAAACAAATTGCCGGTTTTTAATCCTGCAAGTGTAGGTGAACAATGTCGAACAATTAATTCATCAGACATATAAAATACCCTCCTTAATTAACAATGTTGGTCTAAAATTGACTTTAAAGCTGTCATAGAGCTAGAGTGTGAACGAGCGACTACAGTATTTTTGCCCTTAGTTTCGCTTATAGCACAATTAATCATTTTGTGGGAAACTGTGCCTGTAAAAAGTACCAACAAGTCTGGTGTGCCAATTTTATTTTTAAGAGTGCCTTTCATCTGAGTATACACTTTTGCTCTACATTTATATTCTTTACACAAATCTTTATATTTAGTAACCATACAATCATTTCCACCAATAATTACAACACTCATTTTTAACCTCCTTTAGTTAGCTGTATCTAACTCTATATCTAAAAAAATAATAAAACTTATTAGCAAAGGCTAACTTGTTATTTATTTTTAAAAGTTAGCCTCAACTAACTTCAAGATTATTTTACTATACCTACCTCTATTTGTCAATAGTTAATTTGAATTTTTTTAAATTTGTTAGTTTTAAAAAATTATTATAAAAAAACTACCTTATCTAAATAAACAAGGTAGTTAAAACAAATTTATTGATTTATATTGTTTAAAAGTTAATTTTCAATATAAAATACAAGAAATACAATTTATTTATCACAAGGCTGTTAAGAACAACCTAAAATTTATTTGTAATTCTAAGTCTATTCATTGCCCTAGCCAATGCAGCCTTAGAACGATAATATTCATTGGTGCTTTGATGCTGACGCATTCTTTCTTCTGCTCTTTCCTTAGCTCGTTCAGCTCTCTTAACATCAATCTCCTCTGGCCATTCAGCTGTATCAACAATGATAACTACGCTTTCAGGCTTAATTTCAGCAAATCCTTCACTGACAGCTACTTCTAAAACCTTACCGTCTACAGCAATATCAACTTCACCTGTTACAACAGCTGTAACCATTGCTTCGTGTCCGTATAATACACCATATTCACCGTCAATGCCAGGCAATACAAGACTTTCAACTTCGTCACTAAAAAAGTGTCTGTCACTGGCTATAATATCAAGCTTAAATTTATCTGCCATAAGCTACACTCCTTTTACTCCTTGTCCTTTATTGCCTTTGCCTTTTCAATTACATCATCGATTGTACCAGCCATAAAGAATGCTTCTTCTGGATAATCGTCCATTTCACCATCAATAATAGCCTTAAAGCCTCTTATTGTTTCTTTAATTGGCACATATTTACCTTTAATGCCAGTAAACTGCTCGCCTACTGCAAATGGCTGTGAAAGGTACTTTTGAATTTTTCTTGCTCTAAATACAGCAAGTTTATCTTCTTCATCAAGTTCTTCCATACCAAGGATAGCAATAATATCCTGAAGTTCCTTATATCTCTGAAGAATTTCCTGAGTCTTTCTAGCAACATCATAATGCTCCTGACCAACAATATCTGGTTCAAGAATTCTTGAGTTAGACTCAAGAGGGTCAACAGCTGGGTAAATACCCTGTTCAACAATCTTTCTTGATAAAACAGTTGTTGCATCAAGATGGGCAAATGTTGTTGCTGGAGCTGGGTCAGTAAGGTCATCAGCAGGAACATAAACAGCCTGAACTGATGTAATAGAACCATTCTTTGTAGAAGTAATTCTTTCCTGAAGTTCACCAACTTCATTAGCAAGTGTAGGCTGATAACCTACAGCTGATGGCATACGACCTAAAAGTGCTGATACCTCAGAACCTGCCTGTACATATCTAAAAATATTGTCAATAAAGAGAAGTACATCTTGATGCTGCTCATCTCTAAAATATTCAGCCATTGTAAGACCAGTCTGTGCAACTCTCATACGAGATCCTGGTGGCTCATTCATCTGACCAAAAACTAAAGCAGTCTTTTCAATAACGCCAGACTCTTTCATTTCGTTCCATAAATCGTTACCCTCACGAGAACGCTCACCAAC
>UQRG01000061.1 GCA_900543365.1 uncultured Eubacterium sp.
TGCATAATATATCTCCTTTAAACGAAAAGCTAAAATATACTGTATATATAATATATATATTATAATATATTTATATATAAAATTGTTGTTGTTGTAGAGGCTGTGAATTTGTTGAAAAGTCCACAAACCCTTGATAAAATCTATAAAAATTAATTAACAGTGACTGTGCAAAAATATAAATTTTATTTACAGAAATCCACAGTGGAAAAATACAATAAAAAAGTATTCACATTTTGCTAAAATAATAAACATTAATAAACACAAAGTTATCCACATATCCACAATTACTGTGGATATGTCTTTAAAATTTAAGTTATAAACAGGAGTAGAAAAGTACGAGTTTCTACTATATATAATGTGTGTTGTTTTAGAGAGCAATATTAATTGCCAATTATTCTTTTTTCTATACTTTTTATTTCAGCTGCTCTTTCTTTATCTGTTTCAAGAATTTTACATATTTTATCACAGCCATTCATTACTGTAGAATGGTCACGACCACCAAACTTATCGCCTATTTCTTCAAGACTGTCTTCAAGAAGTTTACGGCAAAGGTACATTGCTATATGTCTATAGGTAGTAAGAGGCTTAGTTCTTCTTTTAGATAAAAGCTCATCAACTGATATTTTATAAAAATCTGCTACAGTTTCTTGAATGTAAGCTACTGTAACATTAGCTTTATTGTCACGAATAACATCTTTCATAACTTCTTCTGCTAATTCCATATCAATAACTCTATTATTAAACTTAGCATAAATAACAATTTTCTTTAAAGTACCTTCCATTTCTCTTATGTTGGAAGTAATGGTATAAGCTATGTACTGTAAAATTTCATTAGGAATTTTAATATTCATAGTTTCAGCTTTTTTTGCAAGAATAGCTGTTCTAGTTTCAAAATCAGGAGCTTTAATATCAAAAATAAGTCCCTTAGACATTCTTGAAACAAGTCTGTCAGTAAGTGTTTTAATTTCTTGTGGTTTACGGTCAGAGCACATTACAATTTGTTTTTTTGCGTCAAAAAGGGCATTAAAAGTATGGAAGAACTCTTCCTGTGCTGCTTCTTTACCTGAAAGGAACTGAACATCATCAATAAGAAGAAGGTCAAGTTCTCTATATTTTTCCTTAAATTCAATAGTTCGCTTATCTCTAATAGCTTCAACAAGTTCTGTAGTAAACTTTTCACAAGAAACATACATAACCTTAGCGTTTGGGTTACATTTTGTAACATGGTTACCAATAGCGTGCATAAGGTGTGTTTTACCAAGACCAACACCACCATAAAGGAATAGTGGGTTATACATATCGTCTTCTCCGGGATTGTCTGCAACAGCAACAGCTGCAGCATAAGCTATATTGTTAGATGCACCTACTATATAGTTACTAAAAACATAGTCTGGAATTAGTCCATTAGAACCTTGTTTAACTTGAGGTTTTTCTTGAGTTATAACTACAGGTTCATTATCATCTGGAACTTCGTCCTCAAATATAAATGTCATAGGTTTTGAAAAAACTTGACTAATAGCCTTATTTAATTTGTCAGAATACTTCTTTTTAATAATATCTTTGTAAGCTGAGACGCCCATACTAATAGAGCAAATAAAAAGACTGTCAGTATATCTAACAGGCTGTATAGGTGATATAAAGGCATCAAATGTAATTTCGTTCATATCCTGCTTAAGAACATCAATAATTTGTTGCCAATACAAATCAATGTTTGCCATTGTGTTCTCCTTTCACTTTGAATTAAATTTATAATAAAATATAGTAATATACAAATTTGCTTATCCACAAATTAACTTTTATTAACAATGGTGGATAAGTATATATATACACAGTTTAACCTCCAAAATGTTATTAAATGTGTGTAATTTTAAAGGTTATCCACACAGTTTTCCACAAATTGTTGATAACTCTATAGATAATTGACTTTTTTATTATATCATAAAAGGGGTGGTTTTTCTACTAAATTTTACACTAAATATTTGTGTAGATTTTAGTATTTTTATACATATACACATTAGCATAAATAAAGTAACATTTGTTGACAAATATATATTGAAATATTTTTACATCAGTGATATAATTAAATTGGTGTATTATATAACAAAGGAGATAAAACAATGGATTTTATTAAAGGTATAGCTGAAGCAATAGCTAAAGCTGCTGATTTAGATATAAATGAAACAGAAGTTGCTATAGAAATTCCAAAAGCAGGTATGGGTGATTATGCTTTTCCTTGCTTTAGACTTGCAAAGGTACTTAGAAAAGCTCCTCCTATAATAGCAAAGGATATTGCTGAAAAAATTGTTAAGCCGGATTTTGTATCTGAAATACAGGTAGTTAATGCTTACATTAATTTTTATGTAGACAAAGCTGTATTTGTTAAAAATGTGTTAAAGTCTGTAAATGAAAAGGGTGGCAAGTATATTAACTCTAGTATTGGTGAGGGAAAGACTATAGTCATTGATTATTCTTCACCTAATATTGCAAAACCTTTCCATATTGGTCATTTAAGGTCAACAGCTATTGGTAATAGTTTATATAAGATTTATAAGGCTTTAGGTTACAATGTAGTAGGTATTAACCATTTAGGAGATTGGGGAACTCAATTTGGCAAACTTATTGTTGCATACAAAATGTGGGGCAACAAAGATGCTGTTGAAAGAGATGATATTAAGGAACTTTCAAGAATCTATGTTAAATTTCACGAAGAAGCTGAAAAAAATCCATCTCTTAATGATGAAGCTAGAAGTTGGCTTGTTAAAATGCAGGAGGGTGACAAAGAGGCTTTAAGTCTTTGGAAGTGGTTCTGTGAAATTAGTATGAAAGAATTTAACAGAATTTATGATAGACTTGGAATTACATTTGATAGTTATGCAGGAGAAAGTTTTTATAATGATAAGATGCAGGCTGTTGTTGATGAAATTAAGGAGAAAAATCTTCTTACAGAAAGTCAAGGTGCTCAAATTGTTGACCTTGAGGAATATAAAATGCCTCCTTGTCTTATTTTAAGAAGTGATGGTGGTACTTTATATCCTACAAGAGATATTTCAGCTGCTATCTATAGAAAAGAAACTTATAATTTTGACAAGTGTATATATGTAACTGCTCTTGACCAAAATTTACACTTTGCTCAGTGGTTTAAGGTTATTGAATTAATGGGTTATGATTGGGCTAAGGATTTAGTGCATACTCCATTTGGTTTAGTTAGTCTTGGAGATGGCAAGTTAAGTACAAGAAAAGGTCATGTTGTATTAATGGAGGATATTCTTAACCAATCTGTTGATAAAACTAAGAATATAATAGAAGAAAAAAATCCTAATCTTCCAAATAAAGAGGAAATTGCTGAAGAAGTTGGTATTGGTGCCATTGTATTTGATGACTTATTTAATAGCAGAATTAAGAATGTTGTGTTTGATTTTGATAGAATGCTTAATTTTGATGGTGAAACAGGTCCTTATGCACAGTATACTCACGCTAGAGCTTGCAGTATAATTAAAAAGGCTGAAATTAATAAGGCTTATGAAAATGTTGATTATAGTCTTTTATGTGATGAGTCAAGTTTTAATGTTTGCAAGGTTATAAATGATTTTCCTGATAAGGTAAAAGAGGCTGCTGAAAAAAATGAACCTTATATAGTAGCTAGACAGGTTATTGAAGTTTGTAAAGCATTTAATAAGTTCTATAATGAAAACAATATTATTAATAGTGAAGAAAATGTGAAAAAAGCAAGGCTTAATATTGTATTTGCTGTAAGGGATATTCTTAAAGCCGGATTAGAACTTTTAGGTGTAAAAGCTCCAGAACAAATGTAAAATTATATAAAATTACAGAATAAAACAAAAATACACAAATTTTTAACTGAAATTTGTGTATTTTTTTTGTTTATTGATATTTAAGGTAAAGGAAATTTGTGTTATACTATTGTTAGTAATATTAATGTAAATGTTTCACGTGAAACATTAAAATGAAAGGATAAATTGTTATGGGTAAGGTTATTGCAATAGCAAACCAAAAAGGTGGTGTAGGTAAAACTACAACTACTATAAATTTGGCTGCTTATTTGGCTGAAATGAATAAAAAGATTCTTGTTGTGGATTCTGACCCTCAGGGTAATACTACAACAGGCTTAGGTATTGACAAAAATAATGTAAATGGAACATTTTATGATGTTTTAACTAACAATATGGCATTTAATGACGCTGTAGAAAGTACAAATTTTGATGAGTTTCAAATAGATGTACTTCCTACAGATATTCAGCTTTCTGGTGCTGAAATTGAGTTAATTAATTTTGATAGGAGAGAATACATACTTAAAAATATTGTTGATGATAATAATTTAAGGGATAAATATGATTATATTCTTATTGATTGTCCTCCATCATTAAATATTCTTACTCTTAATGCTATGACTTGTGCTAATTCTGTTCTTATTCCTTTACAGTGCGAATTTTTGGCGTTAGAAGGTCTTAGTCAGTTTTTGCATACATACAACTTAGTTAAAGAAAAACTTAATCCGGCTATTGAAATTGAAGGTGTAGTATTTACAATGTATGATGCTAGAACTAACTTATCAATGCAGGTAGTTGAAGAAGTAACTAATTATTTAGGTGCTGATTTATTTAAATGTATTGTACCTAGAACAGTTAGATTAAGTGAAGCACCTAGCCACGGTCTTCCTATTAATCTATATGATAGAAAAAATAAAGGTGCTGAGGCTTATGAGTTACTGGCTGAAGGTATTATTAATAAAGAATAGTAAGTGATGAATGTTTTTTATTAAATACAGGAAAAACAAAAAAATCTTATAATCATAAATTTTTTACTTTGTAAAGGAATTTAAGTTTTTAACTTAAAAGTCCACTATAAAAATGGAGTAATAATTTTATTATTATATTAATTAGAAAGGCTATGGTAAAAAATATGGCATTACAAAAGAAAGGTTTAGGTATGGGTTTAGGTGCTTTAATGTCATCAAACGACTTAGAAAGTGCTGGAAATAAAATACACGAAATAGATATTAACAAAATTAATCCTAATAAAAATCAGCCAAGGACTTATTTTAATGATGATGCTTTACAGGAACTTGCTGATTCAATAAGTGAAATTGGAATTATACAACCATTAATAGTTAAAAAAAATGGTGAATTTTATGAAATAATAGCAGGTGAAAGAAGATGGAGAGCAGCTAGAATGGCTGGTCTTAGAAAAGTACCTGTTATTGTAAAGGACTTTGATGATTTAAAAACTCTTGAAGCTGCATTAATTGAAAATGTACAGAGAGAGGACTTAAATCCTATGGAAGAAGCATTTACTTATGTAAGATTTGCTGATGAATTTAATTTAAGTCAAGAAGAAATTGCTAAAAAGGTTGGCAAAAGTCGTTCAGCAGTTGCCAACTCTATGCGACTTGTAAATCTTGACCCTAGAGTACAAATTTTTGTTAAAGAGGGCAAGTTATCTAATGGGCACGGCAGAACTCTTTTAGGTATTGAGGATAGTGAGCTTCAGTTTGAATTGGCTGAAAAAATAATTGATGATGGGTTAAGTGTAAGACAAACAGAAGAACTTGTTAAAGCTACTATTGAAAATTTGAACAAGCCTCTTGAAGAAAAGGTAGAAAAAGAACAAACAACTGTAAATCCTGAAGTTGCTAGAGAATGTTTAAGAATTTCTAACGAACTTAAGAATATTTTTGGTACAAAAGTAAATATTAAGAATAATAAAAATAAGGGTAATGGCAAAATAGAAATAGAATATAGTAGCGTTGATGATTTAGATAGAATTGTTGGTTTAATTAAGTCTAAAATGATTGATATAAATTAATAATTGAAAATGTTTCACGTGAAACAAAAGGAAAATAAAATGTATAAAATTATATTTTGTGATTTAGATGGTACATTACTAGACGACAATAGAAATGTATCAGATATTAATAAAAATGCAATAAATAAAGCTATTGAAAAAGGTTGTAAGTTTGTTATTTGTAGTGGTCGCTCTAATATGAGTATTGACTATTTTAATAAAATATTTAATTTTGACAAAATAAAAAATTATGCTGTAGCTTTTAATGGTGCCTATATTTATGAAACTAATACTAAGAAAAAACTTGTGGAACATTTAGTTCCTTCAACTTGTGCAATTAAAGCTATTAATATGTGTAGAAAATTTAATGTAGATATTATGGTTTATAAAAATGAAATGCTTTATTTTGATGCACCAACTATTAGGACCGATACTTATGCCAAAAGAAATATGGTAAATACAACTATAGTTAATAATTTAATAGAAGTTGCCAGTGAGCCAGTATCAAAGGTTATTATAATAGGTGATAATGAAGAACTTAAAAAAGTTGAAAATAAAGTTATGTCAACAAATATAAAAAATGAAATGACAACTTTTTTTTCTGCTGATATTTTGTATGAGTTTAACCCTATTGGAATTGATAAGGGTACTGGGTTAAAAGAACTTAGTGAAATTCTTAATGTTAATATAAAAGAAACTATTGCTATTGGAGATAACTATAATGATTTATCAATGATAAAAGCTGCTGGATTAGGTGTATGCTGTATTAATGGTGAAGATGGAGTGAAAAAGTTTGCTGATTATGTTACAATAACAGATAATAATGAAGGTGCAGTAGCTGAAGTGATTAATAAATTTATACTTAATTAATTGTAAAAAAATACTTGCATTTTATTGGTGTTATGTTATAATAATAAGGTAATAATAGATAATGCCTTTGAGAAGGACTAAACCTATGGATTTATTCAGAGAGTTATCGGTTGGTGAAAGATAATTATTGATATAGGAATTCCACCCTTCAAGCATAGCAGGCATTTTGATGAAAGTCAAAAGGGTATGCCCTTTATAGCTAATTGAGTGGCAATAATTTTTATTGCAATTTGGGTGGCAACACGGATAATATTCGTCCCATAGTTTATACTATGGGACTTTTTTATTTATTTTTATTTTTGGAGGAAGAAAATGCTTGATATTAAGTTTTTAAGAGAAAATCCTGATGTAGTTAAGGAAAATATTAAAAAGAAATTTCAGGATAAGAAAATTGAATTAGTAGATAAGGTTATTGAACTTGACAAAGAAGCTAGAGCTACACAGCAGGAGGCTGATGGATTAAGAGCTGATAGGAAGAAACTTTCTAAGCAGATTGGTGCTTTAATGGGTCAAGGTAAGAAAGATGAGGCAGAAGCTGTTAAGGCAGAGGTTAATTCTCAGGGTGAAAGACTTGCTGAATTAGAAGAAAAGGAACAGACTTTACAGAAAGAAATAACTGAAATAATGATGGTTATTCCTAACATTATTGACCCTAGTGTTCCTATTGGTAAAGATGATAGCGAAAATGTAGAAATTCAGAAATATGGTGAACCTGTAGTCCCAGATTTTGAAATTCCATATCATACTGAAATTATGGAAAAATTAAATGGTATTGACCTTGATTCTGCAAGAAAAGTTGCAGGTAATGGATTTTATTATTTAATGGGTGATGTAGCAAGACTTCATTCTGCTGTTACTGCTTATGCAAGAGATTTTATGATTGATAGAGGTTTTACTTATTGTATTCCTCCTTATATGATTAGAAGTAATGTAGTTACTGGTGTTATGTCATTTGCAGAAATGGATTCTATGATGTACAAAATTGAGGGTGAAGATTTATTCTTAATTGGTACTAGTGAACATTCTATGATTGGTAAGTTTATTGATACTATTTTAAAGGATGAAGATTTACCTCAGACTCTTACTAGTTTCTCACCTTGTTTTAGAAAAGAAAAGGGTGCTCACGGTATTGAGGAAAGAGGCGTATATAGAATTCATCAATTTGAAAAGCAGGAAATGATAGTTGTTTGTCAGCCAGAAGATAGTAAAATGTGGTTTGATAAGTTATGGCAGAATACAGTTGATTTCTTTAGAACACTTGATATTCCTGTTAGAACACTTGAGTGCTGTTCAGGTGACCTTGCAGATTTAAAGGTTAAGTCTATTGATGTTGAGGCTTGGTCTCCAAGACAGCAGAAGTATTTTGAAGTAGGTAGCTGTTCTAACTTAGGTGATGCT
>UQRG01000062.1 GCA_900543365.1 uncultured Eubacterium sp.
TTCTTTAGTACACCAGCCTCTGTTCTCTACAAGTTCTCTTTCAAGTATTGGCAACATAGCGTAACCACCACCAAAGCATACACTTCCCATTTTAGCAAACAAAATGTAAAGCTCTAATAACTCTTTCATATAAAGATTTCCTCCTTTGAAAAAATTACCATATTTATATTAGAAAAAGTATAACACAGCTAAAAATACCTGTCAATAATCAGACAATTTAATATTAAATCGTATATAATACTGAGGTGATAAAAATGAAAAATAAATTTACAGAGATTTTATTTGGCATAATTTTAATATTATCTGGTATTCTTTTTTATTTTAGACAAAATATAGCATTAAATATAGGACTTGTACTTATGTTTATTGCAGGTATAGGTTTTGTACTTATATATATTAATAAAAATAGTAAATTTTCTCTTTTTTTAGGTATATATTTTATTTATTTAAGTCTTGTAAGAATATTATCACTTATTTTTATATTTAGAACGGAAAATTTAATATTAGGTGGATTTTTATGTTGCCCTGGAGCAATATTTGATATAATATATATAAGAGAAAGAAAGGCAAATCAGTTAACTACTGGCAATGCTTTTATTGCGGCAGGGTTAAGTATAGTTTTGGGGGCTGGGTTTTTTAGCGGTATATTGGCTGGTATTGGAGCCAGCCTTGTTACAGATAGCTTGTGTACTCAAAGAGGAAAAAATACTCCTCAAACTATTATAGGTTTTGTGCTTGTTGTAGCAGGTCTTAAAGATGTTATATTTAGATTTGTTAATATAAATGGCACAGGCAATATAATAATAACTGCTTTGCTTGTGTTAGCAGGTTTAATAATAATTGCCAAATCAATATTAAGGAGTGAAAATAATGAATGATAAAATATTAGGTGAAGTTGGCGAAGTTATAGGCAAAGAAAGTGGAAAGCTTATTGTTCGTATGGAAAGAAAAGAGGCTTGTGCTAAATGTCGTGCTTGTACAGCTGGTATGAAAAAGGAAGATATGATAATAAGAGCCGAAAATATTTGCAATGCAGAAATTGGTAACAAGGTTGATATTGTCCTTGATAATGCTGATTTTATGAAAGCTACCCTTATTATGTATGGTATTCCTTTTGTGGCTTTTATGATTGGTATTTTGGGTGGGTACTATGGTGCTTTGAGTATGGGTATTAATAATGGCGAGATTATTGGTGTTGTAGCCGGTATTATTTTTGTTGTTATTACATACCTTGTAATTCATAGTCAAGAAAGTAAGTTTAAAAAGGGGAATTTTGTGCCTAAAGCTTTAAAGGTTGTTGAGTAAATAGCTTAACTCACCAAAATGTAATTGCATTTTGGTGAGTATTTTAAGGTATAGACTATTGATTAGTTTATGTATTATAAAAACTTTATTTATTACCTATTTATTCAAATTTATTCCAATTACACCACCAAGTCCACCACCTGCAACAGCCAGCATTAAACTAACAATTAATTTAGAAGTAATGCTATACTGAGGTATAAGTACAAATCCAATTATGCACATAATTACAACATAAATTATACCAGCACCGATGCCCCAAAACAGACCACCTTTTTTAGCAGAACCAGCAGTAATCAATCCACACAAAATACAAACAACAGCCGTTGTAACTCTTATAACTGTGTAAAGATGTTTTTCGCTAACTTCAGTATATGTAATAAGAAGTGCAAATACAAAAAATACAATTAAAGTAAGTATGTAACTAACAAGAATACCTTTAATTAGAGCAAGTATAGGTGAACTTTTGGATTTAAACATAAAAATACCTCCCACATATCTTTTATCTTTTTCTATCTAAGATATGCAGAAGGTTATTTGATTATGATTAAAAATCAATGGTATTTAGAAGTGATTTGCAAGCTTCTGTTATATTATTCTGAGCAAATATAGCAGAAATAACAGCAATACCACTTACACCATAGTCTTTTAGTTGAGAAGCGTTGTCTTTATTTATTCCACCTATAGCTACTGTTGGAATATTAACAGTTTTATTAATTTCTTGAGCCAATTCTCTTGTCATATGGGTTGTGCCGGATTTAGTATTTGTGTTAAATACAGCACCAATTCCTAAATAGTCGGCTCCTTCATTATATGCTTTTATAGCTCTTTCAAGGGTTCTGGCGGTACCTCCTACTATTTTATTTTTGCCTAATATTTCTCTTGCTTTTTTTACAGACATATCATCTGCACCAATATGAACACCGTCAGCATCTATTTCTTTGCAAAGTTTAACATTGTCATTTATTACAAAAGGTATACTGTATTTGTCAGTTATTTTTTTTACTTCAATAGCAATAGACTTAAATTCTTCATAAGAAGTGTTTTTTTCTCTAAGCTGTATAAATGTTGCACCACCTTTTATAGCTTCTTCAACAGCCTGAGGCAATGTTTTGTTTTTGAGCCATTGTCTGTCAGTTATAGCATATAGCTTTAGCATATTTTTGTTAAATTTCATTTTGGTCATCTCCAATATTGTATTTTATTTATCATAGCATTTTAAATGATTTGTTTCAAGTATTTGTAGTAAAGACTTAAAAATGTATATTGTATTGTAAATAATGTTATATTTTAAATATTGGGACTAAGTAAATTAGTTTATCTGGTTTAATCAATGATTTTGATGTTTTTTTAATCTTGCAATTTCTCGTTTTAAATTATCAATTTCTTGTTCATTTTTATTATTAATAAAAGGGCAAAATTTAATACTATAAGGACAGCAAACATCATTTAAAAGTTCAGTAGCACAAAATGTATCAGGACTTTGTCTTTCATAATCAATAAATGAAACCTTATTAAAAATAAAATTATCAATAGTTTCAACTCTATTAAAAGTTATACCCATATCATAAGATGTAATTTGCATATTTCCTTTAATAGTTGAAAATGTAATTAATATTTTACTGTTTATTATAGCAATATGACAACCTTTTATAATACCTTCGTAAATTGTTCTGGCTTTTGAAAGACCGTTATTATCTTTTTTTACATAAACTAGCTTATTTATTCTGTTTGTTGTTATTAAAATACACAAGTGAATTTCATCTTCTGTTAAAGCAATGGAATAATCTATTATTTTGTAGCCAGTAGCATATAGCATTTTATAGTCACCAGTTGAATAAGTACCAATTTCCCTATAGCCTATTTGTTGTTCAGGAACTTTTTTAGAGTAAAAAAGTATGTAATTATTATCAATAGCAATTAATTTTGTCATATTTGTTGTTGATGTATATTTATCAAGTATTACTGGTCTGGACCAACTACCATCATTATAACGATGTTGCTCTGTTAAATAGCTTTCTTTTATATATTCTTTATTATAAAATAGTCTTATAATATTATCCTTTATCATACCTTCCATATTAAAGGGTATAGGATTGTGGTCGTTATTTCTAAGTACCATTCTATGAGGTTTTTTGCCTTCAGCCAGCATTAAATTGTCATCTTTATCTCCATATAATATTATAGGGTCACCATTTTTACTATGTATTATTGAAAAATTCTTTTCAGTGGTTTGTGCAATGGATATAGGTTCGCTCCATTTATCATTAACAAATTTTCTTTGAATTATAGAATTATGCCATAAGTATACGGCATAGATATCATTGTTTTTTATTATACAAGTTTCCATTTTAATGCTCCTCTGTCCCTTTTTTATTTATAATATTCACAATTTATGCTTATATGCAAATTAACTGTTTAAAATTTATTTTATTTGTGATATACTAAAGAAAAAATTACATATCTAAGCCAAAAGGAAGGAAAACTATATATGGGAAAAAATTTAGATTTTAACAAAGTTGTTTATACAGTTATTGGTGTTTTACTTGTTATTATTATTGTAGGTGCAGTTATAATAGGTATAAAAAGTATTAACAATACTAAGAAAAATTATGAATCTGTTGGTAAGGAAGAAATGGTTTATAAAGGTGGAAAATATGAGCCAAAATATTCTCAAATTGATGAGGGAGAATTGCCAAAATCTAGTGACCTTGCAGAACTTGGGCTTGATAATGTTAAGCAAACAAGTAAACTTAATAATCAGTTTAATTTAGATAATTATGAAATTAATGATGGTAGTATTCGTTATAGTTATTTATCTAATGCTGTTACATCAGGTGAAAGACTGTATATATATGCTAAGAAAATGACAGAAAACGAGTATAATGCTATGTTACCTAAGGCTAAAAACCAAAATATTTCAGTTAATGGTATTAATGGAGTTTTTAATGACAGAACTCTTTATTACACAACTAATGAGGAGTCTGTACCTCAGAATGTTAAGCAAAATGAGGCTAAAGGTAATGTTGTTGTCAGATATGGAAATTCAACATCAGAACTTTTACCAATGACTCAAATTATGTGGTATGATAATGGCATAGGATATACATTAGAGTCAATTTCAAGAACATATACAATTGATGATATGACAGGTCTTTTAAAAGATTTCATTAATTCAACAAAATAAATTTTAAGGGGATAGATATAATGTTATTAAAGGATTTTAACAAAATTCATTTTATTGGTATAGGTGGCATAAGTATGTCAAGCTTGGCAGAAATACTTCAGCATAAAGGCAAAAAAGTAAGTGGTTCAGATGGAGTTCAATCTGCAGTTACAGATAGCCTTGTTAAAATGGGTATAAATGTAGTTATTGGTCAAAAAGCAGAAAATATAACTGATGATATTGACCTTGTTGTTTATACTGCTGCTGTTAATGAGTCAAATCCGGAGTTAATTGCAGCCAGAGCATCTAAGGCAAAAGTTATAGATAGAGCTGAACTTGTAGGTATGCTTATGCTTGAATATAAGCACCCTATTTCAGTAGCAGGTACTCACGGTAAAACTACAACATCATCACTTGTTACAGAAATTTTACTTCAAGCTAATGTAAATCCTACAGTTTCAATAGGTGGTATGCTTCCAAGTATTGGTGGAAATTACAAAATTGGTAGTGATGATTATTTTGTACTTGAAACCTGTGAATATTGTGATAGTTTTCTTAAGTTTAACCCACATTCAGCAATTATTCTTAATGTAGATAAGGACCATATTGATTATTTTAAGAATTTAGATAATATTTATAAATCATTTAATAAATTTGCAAACAGACTTCCTGCTGATGGTTTTCTTGTTATAAATAATGAGATACCTAGATTAAGTGAAGTTATTGAAGGTGTTAAATGTTCTTACGAAACTTATGGTAAAGATAGTAATTCAGATTGGTACCCAACTAATGTAACTTATGATTCAATGGGTCATCATAGTTACACAGTTAATTATAAGGGAGAAAAGATTGCAGAAGTTAGTCTTTCTATTCCTGGTGACCATAATGTTTATAACTCACTTGCTGCCTTTGCCCTTTGTTATAAGTATGGTATTCCGGTTGATGCTATTGTTAAAGGTATCGACAACTACCACGGAACAGATAGAAGATTTCAATATAAGGGGAGTTTTAATGGTGTAAAGGTAATAGATGACTATGCTCACCATCCTACTGAAATTGCTGCAACAATTAATAGTGCTAGAGCTAATGACATAAATAAATTGTGGATAGTTTTTCAACCACATACCTATAGTAGAACTTATGAGCTTTTAGATGACTTTGCAAAGGTACTCGCAAAGGCTGACAAAGTTGTTCTTGTAGATATATATGCTTCAAGAGAAAAGGACACAGGGCTAGTTAGCAGTAAGGATTTAGCAAATAAAATTGTCGAACATAATGGCAATGTGGAATATTGTGGTACATTTGAAAATGCACAAAATTACATTTTATCCCATTGTAATCCACAGGATATGTTGATAACTATGGGTGCTGGTGATATAGTAAAATTAGGAGAAAAACTGGTTTCAGAGGAGTAATGCACAAAGTTATCCCAGTTATCCACAATTTTTGGGTGTAAAAAGGTGTGGACAAAGATAAGTTATCCACAAAGTTTGAAAAAATCGAAAAATTTAATAATTTATAAATTTAAGTGTAAATTTTAGATTGAATTTATTATGACAATATTTAACAAATATGTTACGAAACAAAAATATGTATTGCTTTTTTTGTCAATATAGGGTATGATATAAAATATATAAATATGTTTATGATTTTTAAGGAGGACATTATATGATTTCTGCCGGTGAATTTAGAAACGGTGTTACTATGGAATATGAGGGTAATATTTACCAGATTATTGAATTCCAGCATGTAAAGCCTGGTAAGGGTGCTGCTTTTGTTAGAACTAAGTTAAAAAATCTTGTGTCAGGTGCTGTAGTTGAAAAGACTTTCAGACCAACTGAAAAGATGCCAAAGGCTCATATTGATAGAAAGGATATGTCATATCTTTACAATGATGGCGAGCTTTACTACTTTATGGATGTTGAAACTTATGACCAGATTCCTATTCCTGCTGCTGAAGTAGGCGATACTTTAAAGTTTGTTAAGGAAAATGAGGCTGTTAAGGTTCTTAGCTATCAGGGTAAGGTATTTGGTATTGAGCCTCCTATTGCTGTTGAGCTTGAGATTGTTGACACTGAACCTGGTTTCAAGGGTGATACTGCAACAGGTGCTACTAAGCCAGCTACAGTTGAAACTGGTGCTACTGTTAATGTACCTTTATTCATTAATCAGGGCGAAATTATTAAGGTTGACACTGCAACAGGTGAGTATCTTGGTAGAGTAAATAATAAGTAATTAATTATTGTATATTAAGTAATATTTAAAGGGGCATTTGTTGATATGCCCTTTTTTTGTTATAAAAATATATTATTGGAGGATAAATTTTATGAATATTAATTGGGATGCTCAAAATTACAGCAAAGATTTTAAATTTGTACATAAATATGGAGAGGATGTTATTGAGCTTTTGCAATCACCTAAAGGCAGTAGAATACTTGATTTAGGCTGTGGTAATGGTAAATTGACTATTAAACTTAAGGAAAAGGGTTATAATGTAACTGGTATTGATGATTCTGAAGCTATGCTTAATATTGCAAGAGCAAACTATAATAATATTGATTTTAAAAAGGATAATGCCCTTACATTTAAATATGAGCCTTTTGATGGTATTTTTTCGAATGCTGTTTTGCATTGGATTGATAAGGAAAAACAAAGTGACCTTTTAAAAAATATTGCATCTAATATAAAAACAGGAGGAGAATTTGTTTGTGAGTTTGGAGGCATAGGTTGTGCAGAAACAGTTCATTCCACATTAAGAAGAATTTTTAATGAAAAAGGATTTGATTATAAATTTAATTTTTATTTTCCTACAATTGGAGAGTATGCTCCATTGGTAGAAAATGCAGGTTTTAGCCTTAGATATGCTGTTCTTTTTGATAGACCTACTGTTCAACAAGGTGAAAATGGACTTGAAAATTGGATTAGAATGTTTAATTTATTACCTTTTAATGGTTTTAGTGACAATTTAACTAAGGAAATTATTAATAAAGCTTGTGATGAACTTAAGCCAATATTGTATAAAGATGGAAAATGGTTTGTAGATTATGTTAGAATTAGACTTAGAGCTGTTAAACTTTCTAACTAATACAGTCATATTGTCGAAATTTTTTAGTTGCAAAAACTTTACAAATATATTACAATTATGTTAAGAAAGAGAAAGGTGATAAAATTGAAGTTTATTAATCAATTTAGTAGAACCGAAATAGAATGTTTTGATTTATGTATTGCTTTATTAAGTGATGAATATAAATGTTGTATAACCGGTGTACTAAAAAATAAAGAAAAAATTTTAGAATATTGTCAAACGATTGATATTCCTAAATGTAGTTTTATGAAAAGGATATATGAAAAACTTAGATTTTATCAAGTGTTTCCGTGTCATTTTTATAATATAATTGATGATGAATAAAAAAATAAAAAAAATAAAAAAAATGCTTGACAAATGACACAAGTTACTGTATACTATTATTTGTCGCTGGTACTTAATAAAAAACATCAGCACAAAATAATAAATAAATATTTATTATTTCCATTATGGCTCGGTAGCTCAGCTGGTTAGAGCGCTGGCCTGTCACGCCAGAGGT
>UQRG01000063.1 GCA_900543365.1 uncultured Eubacterium sp.
CCTATTATACTATATTTTTTATAATTATCAAAGCCATAATTTAATATTTTAACAGTATCACTCCACTTTTTTGCCTTACCAGCTGTTCCCCAACCACTTGCCAGTACAACTGACACCAGAGTTACATTGCCTCTTTTTGCTGCACCAACAAAGCAATGACCAGCTTTTCCAGTAAAACCTGTTTTTATACCTATTGCTCCATTGTATGAATTTAAAAGCTGATTTTTATTAACTATAGAATAACTTTTTTTATTTGAGGAAAAAGAAATATTTTTTGTATTGCTTATTTTTATAAACTCACTATTTTTTATGGCATAAGCTCCTATTAAAGCCATATCATAAGCTGTTGAATGATGATTACCTTTATCAAGTCCGTTAGGTGTAACAAATTCTGTATCAATACACCCTAACTCTTTAGCTTTTTTATTCATCATTTTGCAAAAATTTTCAACATTTCCTCCTACATCTTCAGCTATAGCTACTGCTGCATCATTAGAGCTTTGCATAAGTAAGGCATACAAAAGTTGTTCCAATGTCAACTCTTCACCTTGCTGTAAATACATTTTGACCGGAGGAGCTAAAGTAGCGTTTTTTGATATAGTGGTTTTTCGGGATATATCTGCATTTTCAAGAGTAACAATAGCTGTCATGATTTTAGTTGTACTAGCCATTGCCATAGGTGCATCTTCATTTTTTCCCCACAAAATTCTGCCTGTATCTCCATCAATAAGTACAGCAGACAAAGCATTAACTTGAGGTTTAATATCTTCTCCATAACAATTGACAGTAAAAATTAAGCAAAAAATAAATATTAATTTTTTTAACAATAATATCACCTCTATATTAGAATTTACATATATTACAAGTTATATACAGCAATCTTAATATTTATGTAATTGCTTTTTATTTTTTACTATGGTATAATTTTTTTTGAAAGGAGTTGTATTATATGAAAAAGAAATTATTAGCTACATTAGCACTTACAACATCTATGGCTGTATCTGCGTTTGCTGGAACAGCTGTTACAATTAATGGAAAGGCTATAGAAAACGCAAATGCTATTGAAGAAAATGGGGCAACATATATTGCAGTAAGACCAATTGCTGATGCATTAGGTTTAAATGTTGAATGGAATGGCGATACTAAGACTGTTGTTGTTACAAACGGAGGTCCATTATATATTACATTCCAAATAGGTGTAAATGGCTACACATTTGCAAAAACTGCACCTATGGAATTAAGTGGTGCTCCTATTTTAGTTAATTCAACAACTTATGTACCTGCTGATGTTTTTACAGATTTACTTCAATACACAGTAACAAATGAAAATGGTACAGTAAATATTGTTACTGAAGATAAGGAAATTGCTACTGGATTTGGTACTGTATCAGAAGTATCTGATGAAGAAATCTTATTTAATGACGAAATTAAGGGCGAAGTAAGATTAAACAAAAGTGATAATGTTAAGGTAACTGATGAAAATGGTAATAGTGTGGATATTAACTCAATTACTGTTGGCACAAAACTTACAGTTGAGTATAGTGATGCAGAAACAATGAGTTTACCACCATTAAATAACCCAATTTCTATTATAGTACACAAATAATTTGAGGACTGTCAATGACAGTCCTTTTCTTTACCCATTATTAACCTTACTGTGAGAGATAATTTTACAATTTTGTCATATAATATCTTAATATCAATATAAGAAAGGAATAAAATAATGGCTAAAGAAATAACCTTTAATGAAATCAAGAAAAACGAAATTATTAATCACTACATTGACAGAGCAAATTTTGTAACAGGTGCAATGGGTTATACTGAACACTCAAGAGCCCACGCATCATTAGTTGCTGAAACTGCTGGTAGTATATTAAGAAAATTAAATTTTTCTAAAAAAGAAATAGAACTTGTTAAAATTGCCGGATATATGCACGATATTGGCAATACTATAAATAGAAATGACCACGCACATAATGGTGCAATAATGGCTTTTCAAATTTTAACTAATATGGGTATGCACTACAAAGATGTTTCTATAATTTGTTCTGCCATAGGTCAACACGATGAAAAAACCGGAACTGCTATTGACCCTATATCTGCTGCATTAATACTAGCAGATAAAACCGATGTAAGACGAAATAGAGTATGCACAAAAAAGAAATCTGACTTTGATATTCACGACAGAGTTAATTATGCTGTAACTGGTTCAAGTTTAACAATAAACACTAATAAAAAAACTATACAACTAGACCTTACTCTTGATTACAATATATGCACTGTAATGGATTATTTTGAAATATTTTTAGGCAGAATGATTATGTGCAAAAGAGCATCTGAGGTTCTTGGACTTAAATTTAGAGCAAAAGCTAATGGAACTAAAATTTGTTAATTCACTTCCTTGTCATTAAATGGCAAGGTTTTATTATATATTTATATAATAAAAAGGATGCAAACACTTAAGTAGTATCCACACCCTAATATGCTGCCGCTGACCGGACTCGAACCGGTACGAGTTGCCCCGCTTGATTTTGAGTCAAGTGCGTCTGCCAATTCCGCCACAGCGGCAAGTTATCTGTAACATTAAATATTTTAATATATATAACTATAAATGTCAAGATAAATTTTAATTAATTACTTCTATATTTTTGAAAATATCAATATTTGATGCACTAAAAAACACAATTCAATAAACCCTTGACAATTTTACGGTACAACTGTATAATTATAATAGTTGTGCACCCATAGTTAAACGGATATAACAAGCCCCTCCTAAGGGCTAGTTATGGGTTCGATTCCCATTGGGTGTACTTTTTATCAATTAATTTTGAAAATTTATATTCTGAGTCCTAATGAGCGGATAACAAATCAACTCACTGCTATTTAAATCCACTTTGTGCATATCTACAGCATTTATTTGATGATTATTGTACGTTGTGTAATAGTATATTCCTTTTGTAACATTACAACAAGATGTATATTCAGTAATTTCATACTCTCCTTCTCTAACTTCGCAACAACCTCTTTGCTGATTTACTGAACCTAAAATATGAAAGAATTGACTAACACTTTCATTTTCACTTTCTCCTGAAATAGAATTCATTTTAGTAAAAGAAGCTCTAACAAATCTTGATGCTGATGACAAATCCCCTGGTAAACCTATTGCACCCATACCTTTACTGTAAATATTTAATTTCACCTCTGATGAAAACAAATTTTTAGGCTGCTTAGAAGAAAGCCCCATATAATTATTTAACATAAACATTTGCTGTTCAAAAGGCGGATTATTTGTCAATACTCCTATAGTATTATTATAAATATGAATTCCATCTTTCATAGCTTCAACAGTAATTGCTTCATTAGCATCTGATATAATCCAATGGAGCTTTGCACATTGAAATTCATTACTAAAATCAGTATTAGTTATATTAATATTACTTAACTTTTCTTTTGCATCATTAACGGTTCTGCACTGACTAAGAATATATGGTATAAACTCAAACTGTGCTATATTTTTCCTATTACTCATAGGTTCTGAATAAAAAGCATTTCCTACAAAATTAAGTCCTGCCATACCAAGCCCATTTTCATTTATAGCATCAAAATAAAGTGGATAATTATCGGCAATAAGAGACATACCAATAATAGCATAATGACTTTTAATATTATCGATATAATGAAATTTAAATGGATAATTTCTTGGTGTTATTGTTATTTGTTCACCAAAAGAACATTCATTATCTAAAGTCCTACCAAAATAAAAATCCTTAGTTTTGTATGTTATTGCTGTACACATATATTTTCCCCCTTTATTTATTGTTAATTATATTTTAACCAATATTTTTTAATTTAACTACTTTAATTTTATTAACCCAATAACTATTAAATTTTAATTCACTAATAAATTTACAATTCACTAAGTTTCACTTTATGTTGACTTATGTATAAATATGTTTTATAATAAATCAAGGTGATTATATGGACAAAATTATAATAAGACAGGCTCAAAAAGAAGATATACCTGAAATAAACAATATATTAAATTATGCAATTGTAAATACAAACTATAATCTCAAAGAACAGCCTTTAACTATAGATGATTCCTATGAATGGTATGAAAAACATATTAGTACAGGTTATCCAATAATTGTGGCTGAAATAAACGGTGTTGTTGTAGGCTGGGCATCCTTATCTCAATTTAGAGAATATACAGGTTATAACTGTACTGCTGAAGTTTCTGTATATGTAGCTAAAGGCTATGAGCAAAGAGGATTAGGCACAAAGCTTATGACAGAACTGGAAAAATGTGGAGAAAAATTTCACACGCTTATTGCTGTTGTTACTGATACAAATACTGCTAGTTTAGCTCTCCATAGTCGTTGTGGATTCATACCAATGTGTACATTTAGAGAATTAGGTAATAAAAACGGTAAATATGTAGATATAACATTTATGACCAAAATTCTTAATAAAAATAAATAGTAGTTCTATATCAACTATTATAGTTGATAAAAAGGTTCTTTGTCAAACTATATGTTGATAAAGAACCTTTTTATTAATCAATATTTAAATTAGAACATAGGTACTACTGCACCATTATATTTCTGCTGAATAAATTCCTTAACCTTATCACTTTCAAGAGCTGATACTAAGGCCTTAATATCGTCATTTTCTTGATTACCATCTTTAACTACAAGAATATTTGCATAAGTTTTTGCAGCCTCAGAATCCTGAGCCTCAACAGCAAGAGCATCAGATACACTTAAACCAGCATCAATAGCATAGTTACCATTAATAACTGCAATATCAACATCTGATAAAGTTCTTGGAAGCTGTGCAGCCTCAATTTCCTCAATATCAAGATTTTTAGGATTTTCTACAATATCAAGTTTAGTTGCTGAAAGTCCAGCTCCATCTTTAAGCTTGATAAGCCCCTGTGCTTCAAGAAGAAGTAAAGCTCTAGCTTCGTTAGTTGTATCATTTGGTACAGAAACCTTTGCACCATCAGCAAGAGCATCTAAAGAATTTGTCTTACCAGCATAAATGCCAAATGGCTCATAATGAATAGATGCAACTGGAACAAGATGAGTACCATTTTCTTTATTAAAGTCATCTAAATATGGTGTATGCTGGAAGTAATTTGCATCAACTTCACCACTTTCTGTTGCAGTATTAGGAATTACATAATCATTAAATACCTTAATATCAAGATTAATACCTTGTTCAGCAAGAACTTCTTTAGCTACCTCAAGAATTTCTGCATGTGGTGATGGACTTGCTGCAACTGTAATAGTATTATCATTAGCTGATTCATTACTATCAGTTGATGATGTTGAACCGCAACCAGCCAATAAAGCTGTTGAAAGTAAAGCTGTACCTAAAATTGTTAAAAGTTTTTTCATTTCAAAATTCCTCTTTTCTTTATATTAATTTGCAGATAATCTGCATTATTTAATTCTCTTATCAGTTACCCTTGTAGCTCTAAGTCCAATTTCTTGGAAAAGCTGAACTATAATAACAAGGAAAATAACTGTAACAAGCATAACTCCTGTATTGTATCTATAATAGCCATAGTTAATAGCAATAGCACCTAAGCCACCTCCACCAACAAAGCCTGCCATAGCTGAATAACCAAGTATTGTAGTTATAGCAATAGCACTACCAACTATAAGTGATGGCTTAGCCTCTGGTACAAGAACCTTTGTAATTATTTTAAATGTAGATGTACCCATTGATTCAGCCGCTTCAATTTTACCTGCATCAACTTCTTTAATAGACGATTCGACCATTCTTGCTACAAAAGGAAAAGCTGAAACCACAAGAGGCACAATAGTTGCTGTTGAACCAATTTTTCTACCAACTACAAACTCTGTAAAAGGCATAATAGCAACTAATAAAATAATAAATGGCACTGAACGAAGCACATTAACAATAAAACCAACTATAGAATTAACCCATTTACAAGAACATATACCCTCTTTATCAGTTACACAAAGAAGTATGCCTATAGGTAAACCTATAATATAAGAAATAACAGTTGAAACTAAAACCATATAAAGAGTTTCGCCAATACCTTTGCCAATTTCCCCAGAATACTTTGTAAGCTCGTTAGCTAACAAACATAAATTATACATTATTTATCAGCCTCCTCATATCTTATGTTATTTTTATCTAAATAAGCCCTTATCTTATTATCTGTTTCTTCCTGACCTGTTTTTTCAATTACCATTTCACCAACTGCATTATCCTTAAGCATCTCAATAGAGTCTGCATAAATAAGGTTAATTGGATAATTACACTGAAGTACAAGTTCTGAAAGTATAGGTCTGTGTGTAGTATGACCATCAAATATAATTCTGAAATAACTTCCTGATTTAAGTGTTCTAACAATGCTTTCCTTTGGTATAATAAGCTGTTTAGCCATATCCGACTTAGGACTTGCAAATATTTCTTTTACTTCACCACACTCTACAATTTTACTTTTGTCAATTACCGCAACCTTGTTACATATTTTTTCAATTACACTCATTTCGTGTGTAATAATAATAACTGTAACATTCATTGTTCTGTTAATTTCCTTTAAAAGGTCAAGTATTGATTGAGTAGTTGTTGGGTCAAGAGCTGATGTTGCCTCATCACAAAGAAGTATTTTAGGCTCTGTTGCCAAAGCCCTTGCAATAGCTACTCTTTGTTTTTGACCTCCGGAAAGCTGACTGGGATATGAATTTTCTCTATCAGCTAGTCCAACTATTTTAAGAAGTTCTCTAGCCCTTTCCTCTGCTTTTACCTTTGGTACACCAGCAATCTCAAGGGGATAACAAACATTTTTAAGAGAGTTTCTCTGCTCAAACAAGTTAAAGTTTTGAAAAATCATTCCAATAGACTGTCTTGCCTTTAAAAGTTCTTTTTTATTAAGACTTCCTAAAGCCTTTCCTTCAAAATACACATCACCTTTAGTCGGCTTTTCTAAATAGTTGATACATCTTACAAGAGTTGATTTTCCGGCACCACTTAAACCAATAATGCCAAAAATATCACCTTGTTCAATACTTAAGTTAATATCTTTAAGTGCTTGTATATCACCATTTTTAGTATGAAAAGTCTTGTAAAGATTTTCAATTCTTACAATAGACATTAAATCTTCCTTTCAATTATAATTCATATTAAATTACTATGATTATTACATAATTAACTTATTTTGTCAATAGAATTTCTGCATTTTTTATTTTAACACATAAAAGCCCCTTGTTCAAGTCTTATGCTTAACAAGGGGTCCCATTTATATATTTATTATGAATAGTTGATGTATTTGTAATTTGTTTTATTTATATACTTATACTTTTATAACTATTAATTTTATTTTTACTTTTTAATTGTTATAGATTGAACAGTTGTTCCGTCTTCACCATACTGAATATCTAATATTGTTCCCTCTTTAACATCAGTCAAAGATGCTGACACTTTTTCACCTCCCTTTTCACCTTCACAATAAAGTTTAGATATATCAATAGTTAATGTTTTAGTTTCAGTACCAAATGTCATTTCAGGCTTTTCAATATTTTTATGCTGACCTTGAACATTAGTTGTTAATTCTGTTGCAGTTGTTCCTTCTCCACCACCCTCTGGCTTTTCTGGTGGTTCTGCCATTGTTTCTCCTTCTCCACTACCCTCTAGCTTTTCTGGTGGTTTTGCCATTGTTTCTCCTTCTCCACTACCCTCTGGCTTTTCTGGTGGTTCACCATTATTGTTCGGCTCTTTGTTACCTTTTTCCATTTCTGCAGTTACAAATGTGATTGAATTGCCATTTACTTCAGTTACTTTTGCAATTGTTCCTTTATTAACTTGATTCATATCAGTTTTTTTCTGACTTTCTTGATTTGTTGTAGCAGTTGTTTCTGTATCAGCACTTACTGCACTA
>UQRG01000064.1 GCA_900543365.1 uncultured Eubacterium sp.
ATTTCAGATATATTTTTGTTTTTTGAAGCATATATGTTTTATAGTATTAGGTGTGATTTTAAAAATTCAACTAAATATTTTTTACAAAATATATAACCTAAGTATACTTTATATTAAAATTAAACTAACTAATTTTAACACTAAAATATAGTAACTTAAATCTATAGTATATAACTTAGTTTTTATAAAGTAAGGGGTGTGTAAAATAATCTAAACTATTGTAACAATAATTTTTCTTGACAACAACAGTTGAGAAAAAATAAAAAAAAGAGCCTTTGTTTTGAAACAAAAGCTCTTAATAACCATTATTCTTTAACAGCACCCATAGTTACACCAGTCATAAAATACTTCTGACAGAACGGATAAATAAACATAAATGGAACAATTGATACAATAACTGCTGCACTCTTTAGAGTGTTTACATTAATCGCTGTACCACCAGATGCGTCCTGTTTATCTTGGAAAAGGTCTCTTAATTTATACTGGAAGTTATACTTATCAGCTGACTTAATATAAATTACATAATGGAAGTACTCTGACCAAGCAGCAACAGCAAAGAATAAGCCGATAGATGCAAGAGCAGCCTTTGATAAAGGAAGAACAATCTTAATGAAAATGCCCATTGGAGTACAGCCATCAATTTCAGCAGCCTCAAACAAACTTGTAGGTATACCTTCAAAGAAACTTCTCATAAGTACCAAGTTGTATACATTCATTGATGTTGGGAAAATAACAGCCCATAAAGAGTCAAGTAAGCCAACTTTCTTCATTACTAAGAATGTAGGAATAAGACCACCATTGAAAATCATAGTGAAAAGTAAAAGGTAGCCAAACAACTTAACACCAGGCATATCTCTCTGAATAAGTACATAAGCACCTAATGTAGAAATCAACAACCCTAAGAATGTAGTCATTAATGTAGTATAAATAGAAATAAGGAATGGATGATACAATGCAGGGTCAGAGATAATTCTCTTATATGCTATTGTATTAAACCAAACAACCTCATTAGTTTCCGGGTCAATACCTCTAGGTAAAAGATTAAGACCATAAACTGTCTGATTAACCATAGAGTCTGCAAAAATCTTAAAAATTGGTACAATCATTATTGCCATTAAAGCAATAAAGAAAAGTGAATTAAACAATACGAACCAAGAACGGGCAGCATATTGTGGATTAAACAAACTAAATTTCTTTTTCATAACTCCTCAAACGCTCCTTTCTTATACAATACCATATCCTCTAACCTTCTTACTGATAATATCAGAAGCAGTAACAAGAACAAGAGATATAACAGACTTAAACAAACCAATAGCTGTTGAATAACCATAGTCATTACCAACAATACCGACTCTATATGTGTAAGTCTGAATAACATCAGATACATCGTAAACAAGAGAGTTATAAAGTACGAATACAGACTCAAACAAGTTCATAACCTTAGCAAGGTTAAGAATAAATACTACTAATATTGTATTCATAAGTGAAGGAATTGTTATGTACCAAGTCTGCTTTAATCTGTTAGCACCATCAATTTCAGCAGCTTCATATAAATCAGGACTAATACTCGATAAAGCTGCTAAATAAATAATAGTACCCCAACCTGTCTCTTTCCAACGGTTCATAATATACCAAACTCCACGCCAACATTTACTTTCTGTAAGGAAATCAATTGGCTTGTCAATTATGCCAAGAGATAATAAAATTGCATTTACAAAACCTGTATTACTTGTATCTGCACCAGTTGCATCAGTACCTGCTGAAAGAATCAACATAAATATAGATGCTGCAACTACCCAAGAAAGGAAGTGAGGAAGATATAATACAGTCTGTACAATTTTTTTACCCCAAGTATGATTAATTTCATTAATCAAAAGAGCCACTACAACAGTAAATACTGTTGCAAGAAGTAAGTTCACAATACTTAAAACCAAAGTATTTTTAAAAGCAGAATGGAATGGGTCAGATGTAAGCAATCTTTCAAAGTTGCCCCAACCAATAGAATAATCTGGACCAGTTCTTAAAGTAATCTGCTTTAATTTATAAGTTGACCAAGCATATCTAACACCAAACATTGGCCAGTAGAAGAATATACCTAACACAACTGCTACAGGTAAAAACATAAGATAGAACCATCTATACTTATACATTCGCTGTCCTACACTTGGCTTTTTAACTATAATGTGATCAAAATTCATATTATCATTATTATTTGCCATTTTTAACCATCCTTTCGAGAAAAATTACTGCTCATTACTTGAAGTTTCCTCAGTACTTGAATTTTCTGACTCTAATGCCAAATTAGCATCACTATTCAAGTCCTCAAGGATAGCATTGGCATAATAGCTGCCCTTTTCATTATAATACTGCATAGCTTCTTCAACAGTTTGTTTACCAGTAACAGCATTAGCAATAACCTGATTTTTAACTACATTAAGGTCTGCCAAATTCTGTGAAATAATATCTGTTACAGTAGGAACAGTAGCAAATACTCTATTTTCTCTAAATGTTTCGAGGGAAGTCTTAACCATATCATTAAGAGGAATTGGGTCATTCCACTTGGTAATAGTAAGCTCTGGAGCATACATAGACTTTTCAACCTTAGTATCTGGGTCAGAAAGTGAAGGTAAAGCTTCACAAGAACCGTCAGAATTATACTTATAATGTACATCTTTTACTCCGTGAGTAAACAACATCTGACCTTCCCCACCATCGTGAGAATACATAAGGAAATGTTCAAAAATAGCAGCCTTATTAGGTGCATAAACTGACATAGCCATAGCACTTGGAACTCTTTCAGTATAGCCACCTGTTTCCTCAATTGGAGGAATAGCAACAAGCTGACCTTCATTCATAGACTTTTGAAGTTTGTATGACCACATACCTGCCCAATAATTAAAAGCACCAACTAATCCAGAACCAAGTTTATCTCTACAAGTAGAAGTCTTGTTAGTAACAATCTCAGCATCAATAAGACCTTCTTGATAGGCATCTCTAAGTCTTGTAATAGCTGCAACCATACTAGGCTGAGCAAAACCATCTACATACTTACCAGTTGTTGGGTCTTTATAAAAGTCAGGCTTTGCATCTTGATAAAATTCTCTAAGGAAAATATCATAAGGTGTATCACTATTAATAAGACCTGCTGCAGTAAGCGGAATTGCACCATTACCTCTAGCCTTAAATGCTCTAAGCATTTCGATAAATTCTTCATAGTTCTTAGGAGCATCAAGACCTGCTTCATCAAGCCAATCCTGTCTTACATAAGTAATAGGTCCATTACCAGCAGCCATAGGAAAACCATAAAGATGACCATTAATCTTTAAGGCATCAACATAATCTTCATCAACAATATTTTTGCAATTAGATGTTGTATTATTCCAAGCATCAGTCATATCCCAAAGTGCTCCCGAATTAGCTAGTTCAGGATAATAAGTCGAACCCATTTCAATAATATCAGCTGGTTCTTCACTAGCAAATGAAAGAGTGACCTTTTCGTAATATTTAGCGTGATCAGGCTTTTCAATTTCAAGCTTAATACCAGTCTGCTTTTCATATTCATCACACACCTGTTGAAGACCATTTTCTTCAGTCATAATGGTATCTGCCATCATTGTTATCTTTTCAGGTTTATCATTAGGGTCGCCACCATCGAGATTTAATGGTTCTTCACTACCAGAACAGGCTGCAAGGCTAGTAACCATAAGCATTGATAATCCAAGAGCTGAAATACGCTTAAAAACCTTCTTTTTCATGGAAATCCTCCTTTTTATTTTGTATTAATTTGTATATAGTTTAATATGTACCTGGCAAAAGCAAAAAATCAGAATACTAACTTTTGGTCAATATGCACACAATAGACTATGAATTTCTTTAAATTTTCCAGAAAAACACCAATCTATACATTGCCTATTGTAATAATTACCAAATAAAGTACTCTGACAACACAGGCAAACTATATCATTAATCTTTCTAAGCACATTATAGCACATTTTATTAGTTAATGTAAAGGTTTTTTTATAATTTTTTTAGCAATTTTAACAACAAAACCATATATTAATTATATTCTATATCAAATATATACTAAATATGGTTCGATTTATTGTAAAATTTGCCTATTTTGTGCAACTTTAAGTAATTATTAACAAAAAAATTGCCGAGGTAAAATAGTTTATCATTTTACCTCGGCCTTTTCATTAGTTCTAATGCTGATTACCTATTACCATATCATTACTATTCATTTTACTATAAGTTGTAATTGAATAGAGACCTGCTAGTCCAACTATTGCATATATTATTCTACTTATTATAGATGTTTCTCCACCAAATATTGTCGAAATAAGGTCAAACTTAAAAAAACCAATTAATCCCCAGTTTATTGCACCAACAATAACCAGAGTTAATGCTGTAAAGTCTAAGGCTTTCATATTCATAAATTATTCCCTCCTCTCGTAAATATTAACTATGATTAATCATTGTTACAACATTATTATTTGCAATTTATTAAATTTATTTCTGCCTATTTTAGACAAAAAATAAAACTGTCTGAAAATTCAAACAGTTTTATTTTTTATATTTTTAATTATTCTTCAATTTTTGCCTTTTTCTCTGGCTTTGGAAGACAATCTTTTCTTGAAAGATTAATTCTGCCCTGCTGGTCAATTTCAAGTACCTTAACTTCAATAACATCACCAACATTTACAACATCTTCAACATTAGCTACTCTTTCGTGAGCTAACTTAGAAATATGAACAAGACCTTCTTTTTCTGGAGCAATTTCAACAAATGCACCAAAGTTCATAATTCTTGTTACTGTACCAGTATAAACCTGACCTGGCTTAGGACCTTCATCAATTAACTTAATCATATCAACAGCTTTTTTAATAGCATTAGCATTAGCAGATGCTACATAAATCTTGCCATCGTCCTCAGTATCAATCTTATCTACGCCAGATTCTTCAATAATTCTATTAATTACCTTACCTTTAGAACCGATTACCTCTGCCATCTTATCTGGATTAATCTGTACAAACTCAATCTTAGGAGCAAATTCAGATAATTCCTTTCTAGGTTCAGCAATAGCCTTAAGCATAACTTCATCAAGAATATAATTTCTAGCCTTATGAGTATTTGCAATAGCACCTTTAATAATTTCTGGAGTAAGACCTTGAATCTTCATATCCATCTGAATAGCTGTAATACCCTCGTGAGTACCAGCTACCTTAAAGTCCATATCTCCAAAGAAATCCTCAAGACCCTGAATATCTGTTAAAAGAATAAAGTCTTCATCAGTTTCACCAGTAACAAGACCACAAGAAATACCTGCAACAGGTCTCTTAATCGGAACACCTGCAGCCATAAGTGAAAGTGTAGAACCACAAACACTACCTTGAGATGTTGAACCATTTGAACTTAATACTTCAGAAACAAGTCTAATAGCATAAGGGAATTCTTCCTCACTAGGAATAACCGGTAATAACGCTCTTTCAGCTAAGGCACCGTGACCAATTTCTCTTCTACCGGGACTTCTTGAAGGCTTAGCCTCACCAACAGAAAATCCTGGGAAGTTATAGTGGTGTATATATCTCTTAGTTGTTTCTGCTTCATCAAGACCGTCTAACTTTTGCACATCAGACATTGAACCAAGAGTTGTAACTGTTAATACCTGAGTTTGACCTCTCTTAAATAAACCTGAACCGTGAACTCTAGGAAGTACATCAACTTCAGCAGATAATGGTCTTATTTCATCAAGCTTTCTACCATCTGGTCTCTTATGCTCCCTTAAAATCATTCTTCTTACAGTTTCCTTTTCGTACTTGTAAATAGCTTCGCCAATTACAGCCTCAAATTCAACTTCGTCTTCATTACCAAACTGTTCAAAAAGCTTTTCACAACATTCAGCCTCAATTTCAGAAATTCTTTCATCCCTAACCTGCTTCATATCAGTGAAAACAGCTTCTTCCATTCTCTTATCGCCAATTAATTCCTTAATAGCATCATATAAGTCGTGGTCAACAATATGTTCTTCATAGCTATGTTTTTCCTTGCCACACTCTTCAACAATACCATCAATAAACTTACAAATTTCAATATTCTGAGCGTGACCAAACATAATTGCATCATACATTTCATCATCAGTTACTTCATCAGCACCAGCCTCAATCATCATAACCTTTTCCTTAGTTGATGCAACAGTAAGGTTCATTCTACTCTTTGCCTTTTGTTCAGCAGTTGGATTAATTACATATTCTCCATCAACCATACCCACAGATACAGAACCAGTAGGACCATAGAAAGGAATATCTGAAATTGAAAGTGCAATAGAAGAACCAATCATAGCACAAATTTCAGGTGCACAATCCTGGTCAACAGCCATAACCATAGCATTAATAGAAACATCATTTCTATAATCCTTAGGGAATAACGGTCTAATAGGTCTATCAATAACTCTAGCTGTTAAAATAGCGTGTTCAGCTGGTCTACCTTCTCTTCTTGTAAATCCGCCAGGAATTTTACCTACAGCATACATTTTTTCCTCATAATCAATAGATAATGGGAAGAAGTCTATGCCAGCTCTTGGCTTTTCAGATGCAGTAGCAGTTACTAAAACAACAGTATCACCATATCTTACGATACACTCACCATTAGCTAATTCAGCAACCTTACCAATTTCAACTGAAAGTTCTCTACCAGCTAAATCCATTTTGTAAATTTTACTCATAAATTTTTCCTCCTTGATAAAAAATATATATTAAAGTGAATCAAGGCAATTTTTAGCTTAAAAACAGGTTTATAACTATAAACATATTTTTAAACTAAAAATATCGCCCTTACCACTTAAATAACTTACACAAAATAAAGCGTGGTGAAGCACCACGCTTTAAAAAAAAATTACTTTCTTAAACCTAAAGCAGCAATAAGTTCACGGTATGCAACAACATCCTTAGACTTAATATAGTTTAAAAGACCCTTTCTCTTACCAACCATCTTTAAAAGACCTCTTCTTGAGTGGTGGTCCTTCTTATGCTCCTTTAAATGTTCTGTTAAGTGATTAATTCTTTCTGTTAATAAAGCAACCTGTACCTCTGGTGAACCAGTATCAGCTTCATTTCTACCATACTTTGCAATAATTGTTTTCTTATCCATTTTAAAAATCCTCCTAAAAATATAATCTCCTTATGCTAAGAGAAGGTCGGAGTTTCCGAACTCTGAACATAGGATAAACAATAATTGTGTAATACACAATAGATATATTAACATATTTAAAGTTACATTGCAAGCACTTTTTTGTATTATTTTAACTTTTTTTAATACCTGCAAATATATATGACAAATACTTAACTTTACTCAATATAAATATTAGCAAAATAGATGTAATTGATGTAATAATAAATGTTTCGGCAACAACTGTAATGCTATAATTTTTTAAACCCCACTTATTTAAAAGTTCTATAATTACATTATGAGAAAGATATACACCATAAGAAACCGATGAAATCATAGCAACAACATTTCCTAAAAATTTAGGCACAGTTTTTATTTTGCACAAAAGCATAAATACAGAACTAGATAATATAACAACAAATATACTTCTATATGATTTATAAGTTTCTGTATAAAATTCATTATGAACTGTAACAGCCTTTGTTCCTAATGATATAAATATCACTGACATTACAGCAATAAGTAAAAGCCACCAAGAAGATATTTCTTTTTTACTATTAAACAAGTACCAACCAAGTATAAAATAACCTAGATACCCACTAATAAAACCTATATTATTAATAAAGCTTACACTAACAATTATTTTTT
>UQRG01000065.1 GCA_900543365.1 uncultured Eubacterium sp.
TACCAAATATCCATCTTTTTACACCATTGTCTTCACTACCTATCGTAAGAACTAATATCAGTAAAATTAGATTTAAAATATACAAAGGAATGTATAACTTACAAAGTTTTTTGTAATCAATAAAGGCAAATATTCCCATAAGGAATATGCCAGTTATAAGCCATAAAATCTGGTTTGAAAACTTTCCCTGTATACCATTGACATTTATTTTGGTTGCGCTTCCTATGGTAATAATACCAAATATAGATATTGCTAAAACGCAGAAAATAAGTAAAAAATCAAGATTATAAGCTCTTTTGTTCATTTATTTCATCCTGTCTTTTATTAATGGTATTTTAATATTAACATAAGATACATCAGGCATCTGTTCTAATGTTAATTTCGTATTGTATTTATCTATATCTATGTAATTTGATATAAGTTCTACAATATCTTGTTTTAACATATCAAGAGTTTCTTTAGTACAAGAAACTTTATCTTTTAATAAAATATATTTTAGTCTGTCTTTAGCTATAGAACCGGAAGAATTATTATCGTACATAATATATCACTCCTTATCCTTGTGTAACCAACTAAATATTTTATCAAAAAGAGATGTTCTTGTTGCAGGAATAAGCTCCATTAAAGGCACATCTTCGCCTAATATTCTCTTGACAATATTTTGATATGCCTTACCAGCTAATGAGTCTGTGTTTGTAACAGCCGGTTCACCTTTATTAGTTGATATAACAATACTTTCATCATCTGGAATAATACCTAAAGTTTCAATAGCTAAAATTTCTTCAACATCTTCAAGAGACATCATTTCATTTCTAGCTACCATATCAACTCGTATTCTATTTAACACAAGTTTTGAGTTAATAAGACCGTTTGATTCGAGCATACCAATTATTCTGTCAGCATCTCTTACTGCTGAAATTTCTGGAGTAGTTACAACAATTGCTTTATCAGCCCCGGCTATCGCGTTTTTAAATCCTTGTTCAATACCAGCAGGGCAGTCAATTATAATATAATCAAAGCCTTCTTCTAAAATATTTGCACACAATTTCTGCATTTGTTCTGGATTTACAGAACTTTTATCTCTTGCCTGTGCAGCAGGCAAGAGATAAAGTCCTTCGTATCTTTTATCACGAACTAGTGCTTGTTTAAGTCTGCAAGTACCTTCAATAACATTAACAAGGTCATAAATAACCCTATTTTCAAGTCCCATAATAACATCAAGATTTCTAAGTCCAATATCTGCGTCAAGCAATACAACCTTTTTGCCGGCTATAGCTAAACCTGTGCCAATATTAGCAGAAACTGTTGTTTTGCCAACGCCGCCTTTACCTGATGTTACAACAATTACTTCACTCATTATTATCCTCCTAAGTATATAGTTTTATATACTAATCATAACACGATAAAAATAAATATGCTAAATTTTCAATCCAAAAATAATTGTAAAAGATTACATATTTCGCAAAGCTACTTAACTAATGTGTTGTAGCTTCTATTTTCAACAGTAGTGTTAAGCTGCATATATTCTGAAATAACAGCTTTAGCAACTGTTGGGGCAGGAGCTGTAGCACTGTTGTTACCATAAGGTATGAGAACAGAAATTGAAATTTGAGGAGATTCATAGGGTGCAAATGCTACAAATATAGTATGTTCACTTCTTTTGCTAGATTCCTGAGCAGTACCTGATTTAGCAGCTACATTAATTGGATAATCTGCAAATGAGTGTCTTAAAGTACCTTTTGAACCAGTTGTAACAAGGTACATACCTTTATATATAGCATCTAATGTTGATTTCTTCAATTCAATTTTATTTTCAACAACTTCCTTATATTCTTCAATAGAATTGCCATTAGGGTCAGTTATTTTAGACATAAAATGATTTTTATATCTAGTACCACCGTTTGCTAATGTAGCAATGTATTTTGACAAAATAGAAGAAGTATAATTGTTGTATGACTGTCCTATAGCAGTTCTGATAGTGTCACCAGCTGTCCATTTTAAATCAGAAGATGAAGGATTATCATATCTTTGTTTAGTTACATACTCTTTATATTCTGGTGATGATATACGAGTAGGGTAGTCTGTCATTGAATTATACAATTCATATATTTCTACGCCTGTAGGACTATCAAGTCCAAATGCTCTCATATAATTATTTAATTTAGTTATACTATCAGAACCCATTTTGTAGGCTAGAGTATAAAAGAAATAATTACAGGAAACCTCAAGAGCGTGAGAAACATTAACAGAACCGTGAGAACCACTACCTGAACCTATCCAACATCTAGCATAAGGCTTTCCAGCGTCCTTAAATGTACCTTTGTCATAAATAGTAGTATTAGGAGAAATAGTGCCAGTTTCAAGACCTGCAACAGCAGTAATCATTTTAAATGTTGAACCTGGAGCTCTTGGCTCTTGATATGGTCTGTTAACCATAGGTGTAGTTGGGTCATTTTGTAATCTTAAATAATATTCATTGTTAAAGCTATTTACAAGCTCATTATTATCATAAGATGGATAAGTTGCTGCTGCAAGAACTGCACCTGAATTAACATCGTTAACAACTACTGAACCAGTACAAGGGTCCATAGCTGTCATTTGGGGTGTTATTTCTTGAGAACGCATTTTAGTTAAAAGAGCAGTTGATGAACTTATAACACCAGCCTTTAATTTGGTAATAACCTTGTCATTATCTGTTATAAGTTCTTGTTCATACATTGCAATAAGGAGCTGAGAAGCTGAAATTGCATTTTGTTCATAACCTTTTAAAAGTATCTTTCTAGCATTATCAAGGTTATCTCCAGCAGATTTATCTTGATTTAAAATATATTTTTTAATTTTACCTTGAGTAGTATCATCATCAGCATTAAGTATATTTTTAATTCTAATATTATCACTCTCAATCATTGATTTGAACACATCACTTATGCTATATCCATAATCACCGCCTGAAAGTCTGCTTAACTGAGCATCAGTTAAAGCATCTTCCAAAGCATCATAGGCAATTTGTTGAAGTTTGGCATCAACTGTAAGATAAACATTGTTACCAGGGGTAGGGTTCGTGCCTTCATTTTCTACAGTGGTTATTCGTCTACCAGAACTATCAACTTCAATATATTGACTACCATTTGTACCTCTTAAGCTGTCTTCGTATGCTTTTTCAATACCATCTTTACCAATATTGTCGTTTAAAGAGTAGTCTTTATTAGAATTTTTATTTAATTCATCATCTGTTATTGTGCCAATATAACCTAAAATATGAGAAAAATACTTTCCATAAGGATATTCTCTATTACTTTGATTGTCTATAAAAGCACAAGGAAATGATGAACCTTGTTCTCTTAATGTTGTTAATGTTTTTTCTGATATATTGTAAGCAACAGGAATAGGAATATATTTTGAATATCTTTTTTCATAAAGAGCACATCTTAATCCCATTATTTTACCTGCTGTTACATTATCAATTGAATTATCTATATCAAATCTTTCCTTGAGAGCATCAAAGCATTGTTCTGCAGTGAAACTTTCTTCAAGATTCATATTCTCTTTCCATCTTTTTTCTTGACTTTCGCTTCCGTCAAACAAAAATTCGTGAGGAAGAGTAGAAGTAATAGGAAGTGATATTACTATCTTTTCGTTATTTTTTTCGAGTACATTTATTAAATCTAATAAAACAGTGTTAAGGTTATCAACACCGGTACTTGGGTCAAGGCTAACAGCATAAGCAGTATTGTTTACAGCCAATGCTCTGCCAAACCTGTCATATATAGTACCCCTTGATGCTTCTACTTCTACTTCTCTCAATGCAGTGCCGTTTACTTCCTGACTAAAGTATTCACCTTTAGCTATTTGCAGTGAAAAAAGTTTAATAATAAGTATAAAAAACAGAAGGAGAATTACACCGTGCATAATGTATAATCGGTAGTTATCCAATTTTACAAAGTTGCGTAATAATTCTTTCATACATACATTCCATTCTATTAAAATCTATGTTTTTGACCTATTCTGCCAAAGGAACTATTATTCAATGAATAAACTAAATAATATACAATAAATGAGAATATTATATTATAAATAAGCTCAGGCAAAATATTCAAAATGATATATGAATTAAGGTTAGTATATCCCTTTAAAACTATGTTAAGCATATAAAAGCCTAAATCGTATAAAAGTGTTGCAAGTAAAGTTAATAATACAGGAGCAACAATGTTATCCTTATTAAAATTATCAGCAAGACACCCAATAGAATAACCTAATATTGCATATAAAAACAGATTTACTCCAATAAATTGACTAAAATAGCAATCTTGAAGAAGTCCCATAACTATACCTGTAATAAGCCCCTCAGATTCACCTTGCAAAAAAGCTATTGACACAACAAAAATAAGCATAAAATTCGGCTTTATGCCTGCAATAGCTATGTATTGACAGAGAGTAGACTGAAATATAAATATAATAGTAGAAATAATTAAATAACCAATATATCTCATTATTCTGCCTCACTCTCAGTTGTATTTTCAATAAGATTTTTTTCATATGAACCGTCAAGGACTAACACATATTTTAACTTAGAAAAATCAACAGAAGGCTCAATAATTGCATATTGTATAGAAGTCTGTGAGTCAACGGTAAGTTTGCTGACATGACCTATACTTATACCTTCTGGAAATATTTCGCTTAAATGAGAAGTAACAATTTCATCACCTACTAATATATCGGCATTTTTATCAGAATACTGCATTTTACATTTTGCTTCTCCTGAATAATCTGCAACAACATAGCCTATGTCATTAGTTCTCAGACTTTCTGCACTAACAGCATCTGAGTCATTAATTATAGAAACTACTTTAGAGTAGTTGTATCCACATTCACTTATTTTGCCAACAAGACCATTTTCGTTCATTACTACCATATTCTTTTTAAGACCATAATTTGTGCCTTTATTGATTATGAAAGTATCAAACCAGTTGCCAGGGTCTTTTGCAATAACCTTAGCACCAACAGTAGAGTATTTGTCATATTCTTGTTGGAGATTAACAAGAGCTTCTAATTGAGTATTTTCGCTTTCTACTAGTTTGAGTCTGCTAACCTCAGCTCTAGCTTCAAGCAAATCTTCTTTAAGCTCTTTGTTTTCTGCATCTAAACTTTTGATGCCTTTAAAATATTTAGCAATTCCGCCAAACCAATCAAAAATACTTGAATTAAAGGCTTGGACTGGCGTAATAATACTTCCGTATGAATTTTCAACGAAAGTAGGTGCTTTTCTGTTGTATGAAAAGCCGGCACAGCCTAAAGAGGCAACTGCCAATGAAACTAAAACAATTTTAAATTTCTTCTTCACAACATCATACCTTTTCAGTATTTTATAAGCCTATTAAGCTAATGTTTTTTTGTCGCTAGAAGTTAATTTGTTGACGATATCTACATCATCAATAATTTTTCCAGCACCGTTGACTACACATTCAAGTGGATTTTCAGCAATATGGACAGGCATACCCGTCTTTTTTGACACAAGTTTGTCAAGTCCAGAAAGTAAAGCACCACCACCAGTAAGATAAATACCGATTTCCATTATATCCGCAGCAAGCTCAGGCGGAGTATCCTCAAGTGTTCTCTTAACGGCATCAATAATAATATCAACTGAATCAGCAATAGCACTTTGAACCTGACGGGAATTAATTGTCAACGGCTTAGGCAGACCTGTAATTAAATCTCTGCCCTTAACAGTTATTTCCTTAATTTCTGTATTTATATCAATATAAGCACAGCCTACAGCCTTTTTAATTATTTCAGCTGTTATTTCTCCAATATCAATTTTATATTCATTGCGAACATAGTTAATAATATTGCTGTCAAACTGGTCACCAGCTATTCTTACAGAGCGACAAGAAACAATGCCACCAAGCGAAATAACTGCAACCTCGCTTGTACCACCACCAATATCAACAACCATATTACCTGCGGGTTCATCAATTTTGAGATTTGCACCAAGAGCAGCTGCCATAGGTTCTTCAATAATGTAAATATGTCGTTCCTTAGCACCTGCACCGGTTGCAGCCTCAATAACTGCACGCTTTTCAACAGGAGTAATACCAGATGGTACGCAAATAACTATTCTTGGTTTAGGAGAAAGTGGGTTTTTAGGATAAGCCTTGCCAATAAAGTATCTAAGCATAGCTTCAGTTACAGCATAATCTGCAATAGCTCCATCTTTCATAGGTCTTATTGCTATGATATTGCCAGGAGTTCGGCCAATCATATCCTTAGCATCATTGCCAACAGCTAATACTTCTCTGGTAATAGTATCAATTGCTACAACTGATGGTTCGTCTATAACAACACCCTTATTTCTAACATAAACAAGAGTGTTGGCTGTACCTAAATCTATACCAATGTCCTTATTAAACATACTAAACCTCCAAAAAATTTACAAAAATAACCATAATATTATAATACAATACTTTTGTTACATTTTCAATTACTTTTCTATTAAAATTTGAAATAATATCTTTTAAATATGTTACAATATTATTAAGGTTTGTAAAGATTACCCTATATTAAAATTATGTACCCTTTTGCAAAAATTATTTACAAATTTTATAATAAAGTAAAAATGCTCTAAATTCTAGCAAAATAGCCATTTTTTAAAGAAAATAATATTAAAAAAAGAATAGAAGAAGTGTAAATTTATCAGATTTTATCATATTTTGATGTAAAATTGGTATTAAAATTGGTATCAAAAAATCAATTTGCACAAGGAAGTTGTTAATCACTACTTTAAATATATCAATGAACAATCGGGGTTATATTTAGGCTCGAATTTTACATTGTTTTTTTGAGTTAATCGTAAAAAATAGGGCAATCTAAATAAATTAAGTTACCCTATATTATCAAACCTGATTTTTAATTTAAATGATGTGCCTAAACCATAATACAATTTAATGCAATTCTACTTTTTATAATAACATTACCATCTTTATAATCAATATTAATACCTAAAACTTTAGATATATTTCTAATTTTTACATATCTAAAAAACTAAAGATATATTTAAAGATGATGGCTTGTATGTTGCAGATAATTATATTATAAATAAATTTAAATTTCTACTAGTAGATAATATAAATAGTTTGATGTAGGATAAGTTTAATGGTTTTATAGTTTTGAATGACCAGTCAATAAGTAGTTATAAAATTTCAAAAAATGTAAAAGCAAAACAGGATTTAATGAGTTTAGAAAAATTAATGAATTATTCTGTATATATTACTATTAATGAAAATGTAAATTTACATAAACAAGCTCAAAACATATTTGAATGTATATCTGTAATAAAAAAACAAAAATTTATGCCAGACAGTATTACTATATGTTTAGGAGATTTTGATTTTTTGACGGTTAATGATTGGCAAACAATTAGTTCATATAGCGACACATTATTCAAACTTGTTAATGCAGTGAACAACTCAAGTGACGATTCTAAACTAAGCAAAAAGTCATTATCTTAAACCACTTTTAATAAATTTATAACTTAAAAATCCAGAAACGGCAAGATAAGGGAAGAAGGTCTGTATTTGGTTTAAATTTGTTTTAATTTTACATTACTGTTTTTATGTAAATCAATGGATACATTATAATCATTCTATTTTTTTATATATGATTGTATAATATTTAATACGATATAAATAATAAATAGTTTTCAAAGAGGATAGTATTTTTCTATCCTCTTTAAATTTGAATTGTTGTTTAT
>UQRG01000066.1 GCA_900543365.1 uncultured Eubacterium sp.
AATTTAATGTAATATTTTGAAATTGTGTATATCTATTCAAATTATTAAATTTATTAATATAAAAACTTTTTGAATAAATAAACAAAATATAGTTTATATAAACGATTTGTAATATACAGATAATATTTCATCAAATTTTACAGGTATTTAAATCAAAAAACCTCGGAAACAAGCCGTTTCCGAGGTTTTATAATTCTTATTATATTTAAAAATATTATCTCTTTGAGAACTGAGGAGCTCTTCTTGCAGCCTTTAAGCCGTACTTCTTTCTTTCCTTCATTCTTGGATCTCTTGTTAAGAAACCAGCTCTCTTTAAAGGAGTTCTGAAATCATCATCAGCTTCTAATAAAGCTCTTGAAATACCGTGTCTAATAGCACCAGCCTGACCTGTAGTACCACCACCCTGAACATTAACGATAATATCAAACTTGCCGTTAGTACCAGTAGCCTCTAATGGCTGTCTAACAATAAGCTTTAATGTTTCAAGACCAAAGTATTCTTCAATATCCTTCTTATTAATTGTAATCTTACCTGTACCAGGAACTAAGTAAACTCTAGCTACAGAGCTCTTTCTTCTACCTGTACCATAATATCTAGCCTCTGCCATAATGGAACCTCCTTATTAGTATCTAATCTCTAATGCTTCAGGCTTCTGAGCTTCGTGATTGTGCTCTGCACCAGCATAAACATGTAACTTCTTTAACATATTCTTACCAAGAGAGTTCTTTGGAAGCATACCCTTAACAGCGTGCTTAATAACTTCCTCTGGCTTCTTATTCATCATTTCCTTTAAAGTAGTCTCTTTAAAACCACCAGTATACTCTGAATGACTTCTATAAAGCTTCTGATCTAACTTCTTACCAGTAACAGCAATCTTATCAGCATTGATAATGATTACATAATCACCTGTATCAAGGTGTGGTGTATAAATAGGCTTATTCTTACCTCTAAGAACTGCAGCAACCTGAGATGCAAGACGACCAAGAGTCTGACCTTCAGCATCAACAACATACCATTTTCTCTCTATTTCAGCTGTCTTAGCTATAAATGTTGTTCTCATTTGAAAATCTCCTTCCGAAAATTTAAAAAGTTATAATTACCAAATTGTCACTTCCCCCAAATGTCCGAAAAGGAGTCCTGACCAAATATATAATCAAACTGCTGCGGGGCTAACGCATACAGTCGATATTCAAACAAAATTATTTTACTACATATACCAAGTCTTGTCAAGAATTTTTTTTCATAAATTATTGATTTTTTTTCAAATTGTGATAGAATACTACTATATTAATAAACATAGGAGTTGTGATAAATGAATAAGACTAAGTTCCAACCTTCTGAGTCCTTTACTTTAGGTATACTATTAGCAATATCCGGAGGGTTTTGGGATACATATACTTATATTTTAAGAGGAGAAGTTTTTGCAAATGCTGAAACTGGCAATATAGTACTTTTAGGTATAAATATAGCAAAAGGAAATTTTAAAAATGCTATTAATTATCTTATACCTATTCTTGCTTTCGCTTTAGGTGTATTTATTATAGGACTTATTAGAAAAAAGTTTAGGGATATTTCAGTATTTCATTGGCGTAATATAATTATTACTATTGAAATACTTATTATTTTTAGTGTTGGTTTTATGCCAGAAGCCCTTAATCACTTAGTAAATGTGTTGGTTTCATTTGTGTGTGCTATGCAGGTTGCAACATTTAAAAAGGTTTGGGATTGCCCTTGTGCCACAACAATGTGTACTGGCAACCTTCGTTCTTGCATAGAAAATCTCTTTCAATATTTAAACACTAACAATAAAACTTTTTTAAGAAAATCCCTAGTATATTTTAGCGTTATTATATTTTTTATTTTTGGAGCTTTGTTAGGTACTATTTGTTCTTTACAATTTGGCATAAAAGCTATTTGGATAACTTGCTTAATTCTCTTTATGTCATATCCTGTAATGAAAAAGAATTTTCTTCATAGACATTTTTTTAACATTAAGTATAAATATTTAAAATTAAAAAAGAAATTAAATAACAAATAAAATAGGCTGTTACAAAATATTTTACTATTTTGTAACAGCCTTTTCTTTAGTAAATTAATTATTAGCTTCTCTGACTCTGATTGTTAGAGTTTCTGTTATTATTTCTGTTAGAGTTATTACTCTTCTTATCCATTTCCTGACTAATTTCATTAGCAAACTCTACTCTGTTTGAATTGTTGTTAGAGTTTCTTTCTGAATTTCTTTCACTCTGATTACAGTTTGAATTTCTTTCACTTCTGTTGTTCATAATATGTGACCTCCTAATAAATATAAAGACATATTTGCCTTACAACCATTATTATAATCAAATCACAAATTTTTATACAGCTAATTAATTTCCATTTTTTTCTAAATCACTTACACTTTCAAGAGTCATTTTACCAAGAGTACCTGCCCTAAATTCATCAATAACAATATCAGCAGTTCTCTTATAATCTACTTCTCCACCTTTTTTAAGAAATCCCCTTTTAACAGCAATTTTTTCATAAATTTCGTGAACCGGAGTATTTTCATCATATTCAATACCATATCTATTCTTAATAGCATTTGGATATAGCTTATCTAAATATTCAATAAGGTGAGTAACCAATACTGTACTATCCATAATGTCATCATTTATGGCCCCTGTAAAAGCAAGTCTTAAACCTACAGCTTGGTCATCAAACTTAGGCCATAAAATACCAGGTGTATCTAAAAGTTCAAAATCTTTCTTAATTTTTACCCACTGTTTTGCTCTTGTTACACCTGCTTTATCACCAGTTTTAGCCATATTTCTACCTACAAATTTGTTAATAAGTGTAGACTTACCAACATTAGGTATACCAACAATCATAGCTCTAGTTGGCACAAATATTCTGCCTCTTTTTCTAAGTCTTTCAACCTTTTCAGCCATAAGTTCCTTGGCTACAGGTGTAATTTCCTTAATACCCTTACCTGTTGTAGAGTTTGCCTCAATAACTTCAAATCCTTTTGACCTAAAATATTCAGCCCATTCCTTTGTCTTTTTTTCGTCTGCAAGGTCGGCCTTATTAAGTATAACAATTCTCTTTTTATTAACTGCAAGCTTATCAATTTCCGGATTTTTACTGCTTAAAGGCAATCTAGCATCTAAAAGTTCAATAACAATATCTACAAGTGAAATATTTTCCTGCATCATTCTTCTTGTTTTTGTCATATGACCAGGATACCATTGTATATTCATAATAATCTCCTTTCATTTTTTCTATATATGAAAACACCCCTGACTAATTTAGTCAGGGGAATTAAGGTAAATCAAATTACTTTGTTCTTCTTGTAATATCTTCCTTAACCTTAGCAGCCTTACCAACTCTATCTCTTAAGTAGTTAAGCTTAGCTCTTCTAACGATACCATATCTAACAACTTCAATACGGTCAATTCTTGGTGAATGTAATGGCCAAGTCTTTTCAACACCTACACCATAAGAAACTCTTCTTACAGTAAATGTTTCTCTTGAGCTACCACCCTGTCTCTTAAGAACAACACCCTCAAACATCTGGATTCTTTCCTTAGAACCTTCTACAATCTTAGCGTATACCTTTACAGTATCACCAACTTTAAATTCAGGAATGTCAGTCTTTAACTGGCTGTTTTCAATTTCTCTAATTACTTCGTAATTCATAAGGTTTTTACCTTCCTTTCGTCATAAATGTTCTTGATGCAAATTTAATCCACCTTGTGGACGCACCAGCGGACCATTCGTTTTCACTACCAGTTTACTATTATATCATAAGGAAATATGAAATGCAAGCATTTTTTCAACAATTACTGCTGATTTTTAAGTCTATATATTAACTTATTAAAATACTCTGGCAACTCAGTTTCAAACTCCATATACTCACCAGTTCTAGGGTGAATAAAGCCTAAAACCTTAGCGTGAAGTACCTGTCCTTGGAGATTAAACACCTGTTTTTTAGGTCCATACACTGGGTCACCTAAAAGAGGATGACCAATATGTGCCATATGAACTCTTATTTGATGAGTTCTACCCGTTTCAAGTTTAAGCTCTACAAGAGTAAACTTACCCATTCTTTCAATGACCTTATAATGAGTAACAGCATTTCTGCCACCCGTTCTCAATACTGCCATTTTCTTTCTGTCGTTTTGTGACCTACCTATAAGAGTGCTAACTGTACCCCCGTCTTCATCAAATCCGTTATAAACAATAGCATTATATATTCTGTTCATTGAATGTTCTGCAAGCTGTTCACTTAACCCCTTATGAGCTAAATCAGACTTAGCAATAACAAGAACACCGCTTGTATCCTTATCAATTCTATGAACAATACCTGGTCTTAAAACTCCATTAATACCAGATAAATTATCACCACAATGATACATAAGAGCATTAACAAGAGTGCCACTATAATGTCCTGGAGCAGGGTGTACAACCATATCTTGTGGCTTATTTACAACAATTAAATCAGAATCTTCATAAAGAATATCAAGAGGAATATTCTCTGCCTCTATATTTACACCTTCAGGCTCTGGAATTTCTACCTCTATAATATCCCCTTGTCTTAGCTTATAATTTTTATTGACAGATTTTCCATTTACTGTAATGTTGCCCTTATCAATTAGCTTTTGCAAGGCTGAACGAGATATATCTTCAAGTTCATCATTAAGATAATGGTCTATTCTTTTGTTAATATCTTCAAGTTCAACAGAATAAATATCCATTACTTTTCCTCCATATTTTTATCAAAAAACATTATACCCAACACAAGAAAAAATGCACCAATACAAACACAAATATCAGCAAAATTAAATACAGGAAAGTCATATCCAAAAATATTAAAATTAAGCATATCAACAACAAAACCTCTAAAAATTCTGTCAATAGCATTGCCAACAGCACCAGCACATATAAGTACAATAGATACTCTTACAATAAATAAACGATTTTGTTGTACCAACTTAGAATAATATATAGCCAAACCAATGCAAACAATAATGGTAAGTAAAACAAATAGCCATTTACCTCCTTCAAGCATACCAAAGGCTGCTCCTCTGTTTTCAACATAAGTTAAACTAAAAAAGTTATTTATAATATCTATGTTGCCAATTGGCTTTAATGCTATAAATGTAATATATTTAATTGCTTGGTCTATGCCTACAAGTATGGCAAAAAATAATAAAGGTAATACAATCATTTTAACCTCCAAAATTGAAATACATTAATAGTTTTGAATAATAAGGCAAATCAAAATTAACAATTATTTATAACGAATAAGCAGCATATTGTTTATATAAGCCATCTTTTATTGCTATTTTTATTCATATATCATCTAAAAAAACATCCTAGACTTTATAACTTTCTCACAAAGAATAAAGACTACTTTGTAAATCTACTTGCTGATTTATAAATGAAAAGCTTGTTTTCTACCTTAACACCATAATAAAAGTGTGACTGCCTTCTTGTTATTTAAACTATAATTTACTCAATAATATATTTCAAAGCACTCTCAATTTCATCACTACTAGCAGACTTATCCACATAAGCCTTACCAATTCCCTTAAGAGCTACAATATTAATTACACCATTATGAGTCTTTTTATCATTAAGCATCTGTTTATGAACTTCCTTAACACTATAATCATTAACTCTTAATGGAAGTTCAAAAAATCTCAAAAGTCCCTCGCATTTTTCAATTTCAGCCTTATCAATCATACCTCTTTTGGCAGAGAAATAAAGACCAGAAAGCATACCAACAGCCACACACTCACCGTGAAGCATAGTAAAATCAGAAAGAGTTTCAACAGCGTGACCAAAAGTATGACCAAAGTTAAGAATTGCCCTTAAACCCATTTCCTTTTCATCTTGACTAACAACATCAGCCTTAGCCTTGCAAGAGAAATAAATAACATCATTAATAGCCTGAGAATCAAGGGATTTTATTTTTTCCTTATTATCATCAAAGTATTTAAGAAAATCCCTGTCAATAATATATCCGTACTTAATAGCTTCAGCAAGACCAGCAGCAACTTCTCTATATGGAAGTGTATTTAAAGTATCCGTATTAATGTAAACAAATTCTGGCTGATAAAAAGCACCTACCATATTTTTGTTACCCATAAAATCAACACCAGTTTTACCACCAACACTACTATCTACTTGTGACAAAAGAGTTGTAGGCATCTGAACAAAAGGAATGCCTCTCATATAAGTTGCAGCAGCAAATCCACACATATCACCAACAACACCACCACCTAAAGCAACAAGAACAGATTTTCTATCTAAATGATTATCAATAAAAAATTTATAAAAATCCATAATAGTTTCAAGATTTTTACTATTTTCACCAGCTTTAAATGAATAATAGCAAACCTTATCAAAATGACCTTCCATAATAGAAGTAATTTTTTCAATATATAAAGGTGCAACATTTGTATCAGTAATAATACAAACTCTTCCGCCTATTAAACCAGCCTTTTCAAAAGAATCAATAAGGCTATCATAATTTTTATCTATGTAAATAGGATATACAGTTTTGCCTGTATCCACACTTAAAATCTTCATATCACCACTCCTATTACTTGGACTCAGCTTCAAAATTCTCAGTGGTTTCATCTAGAACATTTATTTGAGTTTCAAGCATATTTCTAATTAAATTCTTTATTTTAACATACTCTGCCTTAGCACTGGCTACCTGTGACTTAATTTCAGCAAGTTCACCATTACCTTCACTAAGCATAGCTTGTGCTTGATTTTGTGCATCAGTTATAATATTATTTGCTCTTTCTTCAGCACTCTTAATAAGTTGTTCTGAACGAGTTGTTGCATTTTTAACAGTATCATCTGCTGTTTTTTCTGCTCTAACAATAGAACTTTTTATTGTTTCTTCAAGGTCCTTATAATGCTTAATAACCTCCTCTCTGGCATCAAGCTGATCTTGAAGTTTTGCATTGTCCTTATATATTCTTTCAAATTCCATAATTACTTTATCTAAGAACAAGTCAACCTCCTCAGCAGAATATCCTTTAAACGGGGTTTTCTTAAATTCAACAGTTTCAATGTCCATAGGTGTTAATGCAGCCATAGCAGGACCTCCTTTAATTTAGTATTTATTTAAAGACAGATACACTAATTAAAATTCTGTCTTTTTTTGTAGTTCCCATAACTTCATTAATTTTAACTCTGCCAACACCCCTAAGAGTGATAACATCATTTTCACATACACTATGGGAAACTGAAGTTACTTTTTTCCAATTAATATAAGCCTTTTCTCCCTTAATTAAGTCAGCAACTTTTCCTCTTGATAAATTTAATGCTCCACTTAAAAGAGCATCAATTCTTAAACTAGCTACTGTAAGTCTTTTTTCAACAGCTTCTTTCAATTTTGGTGTATAATTATCCAAAATCTTAACTCTTACCTTTGTACGACCAACTCTATCAAGATTAACAACAACATAGTCAGCAATATCACTATCTACAAAGGCTACAGCTCGATTTTCTTCTATTACAATATCTCCAGTTTTTTCTCTAGTA
>UQRG01000067.1 GCA_900543365.1 uncultured Eubacterium sp.
AGGGTAAATAACTGATAAAGCTGTTAATCCGTCACCAGAAAATCTGCCTACAAAAAAGCTATCTACTATATTATACAGAGCTTGAATTAACTGAGCAAACATAACCGGTGTAGCTAACCTCATAAATATTTTTGAAGTTTTTTCTATTCCAAAATATCTATTATCTAAATATTTTGCACTCATTATTCCTCTCCTTTTCAATATTATTTTATCAGAAATAATATATGTATATCAACTAAAAATAATTTTTATATAAAATTATTAACAAAAACAGTTGACAAGTACTAACTTTAGTGTTATTATCATTAGCGAAGTAATTTAATGCTTTTATCAATATTGTTTATTAATTATTACAATTTAATTATTGCTTATCAAGAGAGGTGGAGGGAAAGGCCCTATGAAACCCAGCAACCGGCATTTTTTGCATCGGTGCTAAATCCTGCGGTGTTTATTCCGAAAGATGAGTTTTTAGAATAAGCCCTATAACAAGGGTTTTTTTTATGCCCATTTTAATATTGTTTATTTTGTATGTGAAAGGAGTTTATTAAATGAAGAAATTTTTTACATCTGAGTCTGTTACTGAAGGACATCCAGATAAGATTTGTGACCAAATTTCTGATGCAATTCTTGATGCTATATTAGCTAAAGACCCTATGGCAAGGGTTGCTTGTGAAACTATGACAACTACTGGCTTAATTATGGTCGCAGGTGAGGTTACAACTAATTGTTATGTTGATATTGATGAAATAGCTAGAGAAACTGTAAGGGAAATTGGTTATGATAGAGCTAAGTATGGTTTTGACTGCGATAGTTGCTCCGTACTTACATCATTAAAAGGTCAGAGTCCTGATATTGCACAAGGTGTCAACTCATCTCTTGAAGCAAGAGGCGGAGAGGCTGATGCTAATGATACTGGTGCTGGTGACCAAGGTATGATGTTTGGTTTTGCCTGTGACGAAACTGAAGATTATATGCCTGCCCCAATTTACTATGCACATAAACTTACTAAAAAGCTTAGCGAAGTTAGAAAAAACGGCACTTTAAGCTATCTTAGACCAGATGGCAAAAGTCAGGTAACTGTTGAATACGATGATGACAAGGTAGTCAGAATTGACAGTGTTGTTATTTCATCACAACACGCACCAGAAGTTGAACACGCTCAAATTGAAAAAGATATTATTGATAATGTAATTAAAGCTGTTTTACCTGCTAACTTACTTGACGAAAACACAAAGTATTACATCAATCCAACTGGTAGATTTGTTATTGGTGGCCCTCAAGGTGATTGTGGCTTAACTGGCAGAAAAATCATTGTAGATACCTACGGTGGTTATGCAAGTCACGGTGGTGGTGCTTTTAGTGGTAAGGACCCTACAAAGGTTGACCGTTCAGCTGCTTATGCCGCAAGATATGTAGCTAAGAATGTTGTTGCAAGTGGTATTGCAAAGAAATGCGAAATTCAGTTAGCTTATGCGATTGGTGTAGCAAAACCTCTTTCAATCTTTGTTAATACTTATGGAACTGGTAAAATTTCAGATGATAAAATTGTTGAAATTATTAATGAGAATTTTGATTTAAGACCTGCTGCAATTATCAAGAACTTTAATTTAAGAAGACCTATTTACAAACAAACTGCTGCTTATGGTCACTTTGGTAGATCTGATATTAATGTTCCTTGGGAAAAACTTGAAAAAGTTGATATTTTTAAAAAGTATTTATAATTTAAAAGGCTGTTGCGAGTTTACTTGTTTCAGCCTTAATTTATTAAATAGAGGTTGAAAATGACTGAAAAAGAAAAAATGCTTTCCGGCTTACTATATAAGGTCGACAAAGAATTAGAAGATGCACATATTTTACCTAAAAAGCTATTAAAAAACTTTAATAATGAAGATAATAAGACAAAAAGAGAAATAATTTTAGCTAAATTATTAGGTTCATTAGGAAACAATTGTTATATTGAACCTCCATTTTATTGCGAATACGGTTCAAATATATTTGTTGGCGATAATTTTTACGCAAATATGGATTGCCTATTTCTTGATGTATGCAGAATATATATAGGAAAAAATGTGATGTTAGGTCCAAGAGTATCACTATACACAGCCGCTCACCCTATTGATTACGAAGTAAGAAATGAACTTCTTGAATATGGCAATAAGATAATAATAGGTAACAATGTTTGGATTGGTGGAAGTGTAGTTATTAATCCTGGTGTTACTATAGGATGCAATTCTATTATAGGCTCTGGTTCAGTTGTTACTAAAGATATCCCAGCAAATGTTATAGCTGTTGGTAACCCTTGCAAAGTAATGAGACTAATTAATGATAATGACAAACAATACTGGACAAAACTAAGAAACGAATACTATAACATATAAAAATATACATTTATAAAGTTATTTGAGCACTGTAATGTTATATAATCTCTTTCCGCTAAAAGTCATCAATATGATAATGCTAGTTGTGTGAGTCGGAGGTGTGGACATATTCTTGGACTTTTTTATACTGTTAATCCAAGAGTATGTCTGTATTCTACCTGACTCATATAGCCTAATGATAGTTTAATTCTTTTTGTATTATACCAGTTAATATAATCATTAAGTTCAATTATAAAATTATCTATTGATACATCTAACCATGAGTGAGCATAAAACATTTCGTTTTTTAATCTACCGAAAAATCCTTCACAAGCAGAATTATCTGGAGAACAGCCTTTCTTTGACATAGAACGTGTTAATCCTGCAGCTTTTATTCTTTCTATCCATCCAGGTCATCGATAATGACAGCCCCTATCAGTGTGTACAATAGGATGCCCTGTTGGAGATAAATTACTAATCGCTTTATCAAGCATAACATTAACCAATACAGAATTGGGTGTGGTTACGATATTCCAACTTACAACCATGCCATCAAAACAGTCTATAATCGGTGAAAGATAGACTTTACTTGCAATTCAGTTATATCAGTAAGCCATTTTGTGTTTGGGCTTTCAGCATGAAAATCTCGATTGATTATATTATCAACTTCCGGACTAATTTCACCTTTATAAGAACTATATTTTTTTGTACGCTTTACTTTTACAATTAACCCCTCTGATTTCATAATTCGGCGTACAACTTTTTCTGAAACAACAATTCCTATTTTCTTTAGTTCTCTGTAAATACGCCTGTATCCGTAACAATTTCTATTTAATTTGAAAATCTTTACTATTTTTTTCCGTAGTTCCTGATACTTATCATAATGCTTTAAAACAGATTTCTGGTAATAGTAGCTACTTTTTGGCATACATAGTAATTTTAATAATTGAGGCAGTGAATACTTATCTTTTAAGGCATCAATAATCACTGCTTTTTCGTTATTTCTTAGATTTGTCATATTGATGCCTGGGTCTTTTTTTAATAAATTTAAAGCCTCTTTTAACACATCAACCTCCATTTGAAGTTGATTAATCTGTTCTTTTAAGTTAGAGACATTTTGTTCTTTTATATCTTCTTTATCAAAATCAATAGTTTCTCTTTTTATTTGCTTTTTATCTGACATAAGTCCTACAACTCCAAATTTCTTATATTGACGATACCATTTATATATACTGGTACGACTGTATCCGATTTCTCTTGATACATATTCTACAACTTCCCCATAAGAAAAGCAACGCTTTATTGCATCTAACTTTATATCTGTATCGGGATGACGAGGGTGTTCAGATGTATTGATAAACTTTTCTTTGACATTATACTGTTTATTAAGTGAGCCATGATAGTTAGGCTTTCCTGCAAGTCTATCCTCATACCACCTATAAAGAGTATTTCTGGAAGGATAACCCAACAGATTAATTACCGCCTGAACAGAGCCTAAGTGCTCAAATTCATTTAATGCAGTTTCAATTTGCTCCTTTGTGTACATATTTTAAACTCCTTTCAGAGTCCAAAAATATGTCCGCATCCCCTATCCGTTTTCAGTCATATTTATTGCTAAAGTGTTCCCTGTTATTGTTTTCTGTTCACTTACAAGCCTGCTGTTATTATCATAGGTATAGTCAATACTGTACTTACTAATTCCATTTTCACTGTAATTCATACCTATTCTGTTTCCCAGCCCGTCATATTCATAATTAGATGTAAAACTTATTCCTCCTGTCTTATTGTTTATTTCACTTATCAATCTGTTAGCTTCATCATAGTTATAAGATGTCTTATTTCCGTTTATATCTGTAACACTCTTTATGTTTCCGTCAATATTATATTCATATATAAACCTTGTATCATTACTTCCCGTGCCGTCATTATTTACCTTAGTCACCAGATTTGCATTATTATACTCATATGTTATTGTACAGTTATTTTCTGTCAATTTGGTAATATTGTTATTGTTGTCATATGTATAACTTCCATTAAACTTTGTACTGTTATCTCCCTCTGAGCTTATGCTTGTCAACCTGCTCAGTCCGTCATAGCCGTACTTCTGTGTTTTATATACACTGCTTCCCTTTTTATATACATTTTGGGTATTCCTTCCCCAGTTATCATAACTTCTTACTATTGTGTGACCTCCTGCTGTACTTGTATACTCTGTTGCTATCTGACCTAAGTTATTGTAGGTGTAATTCTGCGTAGCGTTTCCATTTGATGATGACTTAATATTTCCAACGCTGTTGTATGTAAAATTGTTTACTATGCTTCCGGTACTTTCACTAAGACATCTTCCCTGAGCATCATAGCTGTAAGTAGTAGTTTTCCCATTTCTGTCTTTTTTAGATACCATATTTCCATAGTCATCGTACTCATATGTTTCTGACATTCCCATTCCATCTGTATACTTCACAAGTCTGTTAAGTCTGTCATATTCGTACTTTGTTGTCTGATCTGAGCCTTTATAATTATCTCTTGTCATTTCAACCATATTTCCAACACCATCAAAACTGTATATTGTTACTTCATCATCATTAGTTGTTTTTATGGCTCTTCCTCTGTGGTCATATTCATATGTCAAGGTTCTTCTCATATCAGATGAAATGTCAATTCTTTCAGAAATTAAATTTCCTATGTTATCATATGTATAAAATTTTACCGATTTTCTTGTACTGTCAAAAGGCATTCTTACAGAGCTTAACCAGTTAAGTCCGCTGTATGTATACTCTGTTGTATTTCCCTTTCCGTCTGTTGAAGTAAGCATATTGCCAAGCATATCGTAGGTGGCTGTCGTTATTATTGTGCTGCTTCCTGTAGTTTCTGTTGTTTTTAATACATTTCCTTTTGAATCATATTCATATGTCTTTGTATTTACTCCCACTTCCTTTACTACATTGTTAAGCATATCATAAGTATATGTTGTTGTAGCATTTCCTACCTTATTATTTACTGTTCTGCCCAGCATATCCTGCTGTGTTACTGTCACTATGTTTGCTGCCGTACTGTCACCCTTTAATGTGTGTGTAGTAAGCAGTCCCGTACTGTTGTTTACATAGCTGTATGTCTCATTTGACATCACAGTTCCTGTATCCTTGTCACTTACCTTAGTTGTCAGAACTCTGTCCCTGTTGTCATAAGTATATGTAGTCTTAGCCTTACCTGAAATTACTTCTATTGGTCTTAGCCTTGAATCATAGCTGTAGCTTTCAAGTACTATATCCTTTGCCCCAGTACTTCCGTCTAATTTTGATGTAACGGAATACTTATTTCCTACAGAGTCAAAGTCATACACAGTGACCTTTCCATTCTCATTTGTTGCTGTTATTGTATTTGTACTGTAGTTATATGAAAGCTTTAGCTTATCACTTCCAAGGGATGCATCCGTAACATTCCCTGCTGAATTTACCGGGCTTTTTATATACTCAACCTCTGTAATATTACCTATACCATTATATTTGTATTTTGTCAAGTAGTTTTCTGCATTTTGTACAGAAATTATTCTTTCATTATTATCATACTCATAATAATTTCTGAAATAATCCGATGAAGTTGAATTGCCTTCCGTAACTACATATGTAACTTCCCTAGGATTTACAATATTATCTTCATAATTATTTTGTATTTCTGCTTTCATTATAGAATTATTACTATGCATATCAGCAAATTGTTCCGTAAGGTATATTCTTCCTCCGATATGACTGTCTCTGTGATAATACTCTTCTTTTTCCTTAACTCCGTTTCTTGTTACAGTCACACCTGCTATACACTTATTTGCATATGGATAATTTCTTTCAAGTACTCCTTCTTCAACTATATTTGTGTTGTTGTTAATCTTTGTGGTTGTCTTGTTGCATATGCCGTAATATTCGCTTTTATTGTTTTCATAGTCATACTCATATGTTACATCATATAAAATTGTACTTCCCTTTCTCATACTCTTTTTTCTTACATCAAACAAATCTGTATATGAGTATGCCTCTGTAATACTTGATACAGCATTTCCGTTTTCATAATCGGTATATGTTACATTATCCGGCAAAGGGAAACTTGCATCAAAATAGTAATATTCTGTATCTGTCTTTTTTATAAGCTTATTATTCAGCAATTCATCTATCCTTGTGTTCTGATTACGTGAATTATAATAATATTTTACATCTGTTCCTCCCTCACTTTTTATTGTTGTTGAATAATCATAACCTTCATCATATATATAAACACAATTCCCGTCGTTATAATATGTATCGCATAAACCATTTCCGTTATTGCAATGCCACCCGTTATCATAATAGAACTGACAAGTACAGTCATAATCAGCTTCTAAATTCTGACATACACAGCCGATAAAAAAATGTACCTGAGAGAATATATAACTTCCGTCATATGTATAAGTATAAACTTTGCTTGTCTTACCGTCATTTACCATATACTTTTTTGTTATTCTCGGATAATCATAATCATCAAACTGATAATTACCACCTTCAAGTATTTCTATATTGTTTGCCCAGCCATATTCATAACAATTTTGCAATCCTGTAGGCATTGTTATTTTTTTCAGAAGTACATTTTTATAATTATCGTCAGCATTAACGGTGTATTCATACTTAGTCACATTACCTGCTGCATCAGTTTTTTTATCAAACAAAGTCTTTGCATAATTATTATATGTATTCCTTACATATGCAAGTTTCGTCTTGCTTCCGTCAGGCATTGTCACAGTCTGAGTAGTGGTATTTCCTGACACACTATCACTGAATACTACCCTTCTTCCAACAGTATCTTCAATAACCATTTTTTCGTTACCGCTGCCATTGACAACTTTGATACAGTTACCGAACCTGTTGTATGTTACAAGCCATCTTCCTGTATTACTGAAATACTGGACATCCCCGTTTTTGTGAGTAAGCTTATATGATGATGAAGCACCTCCCTGATGACTTGTATCCTTATATAGTTCTCCTGTACTTTGGTGCAAATACTACATGATACTTGCAATTCCATTTTGAATGTGATAAACTATGAATTTCACTTAACATACGAAAACCTCCT
>UQRG01000068.1 GCA_900543365.1 uncultured Eubacterium sp.
ATACTTTCTTCAAGCTTTGCTATTTCTTCATCAATTATGGCAAATTCTCTTTCCTCATTATAGGACATTTTTAACTTCTTAACACCTTTATCCCAATTTTTAGTTTCACTTTTTTCAGTTTTAATATTTTCCTTAGGTTTTTGCTTTTCAATATAATCACTATAACCACCTTCATACTGCTTAATATAACCATTATTTTCAAAAGCAAATATTCTGTCAACACACTTATCAAGGAAATATCTGTCGTGAGATACTGTTATAACAGCACCGTCAAAACCATCAAGATAATTTTCAAGTATTGTAAGAGTTTCAATATCTAAATCATTTGTAGGTTCATCTAAAAAAAGAATATTAGGAGCAGACATAAGTACTCTAAGCAAATAAAGTCGTCTTTTTTCTCCACCTGATAACTTGCTTATTGGAGAATGCTGCATTTCACCATTAAACAAAAATCTTTCTAAAAGTTGGGATGCAGATATTTTTCCATCACGAGTATTAATAAACTCTCCTACATCTTTTATATAGTCAATTACTCTTTGATTTTCATTCATATGGTCATTTTCTTGAGCAAATATTCCTATTTTAACAGTTTCGCCTATAGTGACTGTTCCACTATCTGGTGGAATTTTTCCAATAAGAATATTCACAAGAGTAGACTTTCCACAACCATTAGTACCTATAATACCAATTCGGTCATTTTTAAGAACTATATAACTAAAATCCTTTATCAATACCTTATCACCATAGGCTTTACATATGTTTTCTGCCTCAATAGTTTTTCTGCCAAGTCTTGAAGATAGCCCAGCAATTTCAACATTTTGTTTTTTAGATGGACCTGTCATATTTGATATTTCTTCAAATCTTTCAAGTCTAGCTTTTTGTTTTGTTGACCTAGCTTGAGCTCCTCTTCTCACCCATTCAAGTTCAGTCCTAAGAAAGTTTTGTCTTTTTCTTTCATTAGCAGCCGCTCTTTCTTCTCTTTCAGCTTTAAGCTGAAGAAATTGGGTATAATTTCCATTATAGGTATACATTTTACCTTTATCAAGTTCAATAGTTTTGTTAACGACTCTATCCAGGAAATATCTATCGTGAGTTACCATCAAAAGAGCTTTAGTAGTCTTTTTAAGATTTGCCTCAAGCCACATAACTGTATCGTTCTCAATATGATTTGTAGGCTCATCAAGTATAAGCAAATCTACAGGAGAAATCATAGCTGCTGCAAGAGCAACCCTCTTTCTTTGACCACCAGAAAGCTCGCTAACTGGCTGAAAATAGTCCATAATACCAAGTCTTGTAAGTATAGACTTTGCTTCACTTTCTTCATTAGGCGTAGATATGGAACATATTCTATTCATATAATCCATAACTACTTCCTTATCCAAAAACACAGGTATCTGAGGCAAATAACCAACCCTTAAACCGTTCATTTTAATAACTTGTCCACTATCTGCCTCTTCATCACCTGCAATAACCTTAAGAAGTGTAGACTTACCAGTACCATTTACACCTATTATGCCTATTTTATCCCTATCATCAATACCAAATGTTAAATTGTCAAAAATCACCTTTTCACCAAAGGATTTTTTTAAGTTTTCAACTGTAAGCAAATTCATAATTAATAAGTTCCCACATCAATACTATTTATAATAACATCTTCAAGAGGCTTGTCACTTTCATCAGTCTGAACATTTGCAATAGAGTCAACAATATCCATACCCTCATAAACCTGACCAAATATAGTATAGTCAAGGTCAAGTGCAGGATAACCACCCAATTTGCCATAAGCATCAATAACTTCCTGAGGGAATACATCACCTATTGTAAGTCTGTCGCCTTTCTGATTTGTAAATGTTCTCTGTGAACTTGGGCTTTGATAAATGCCAGACTTTTCATTATTCTCAATCATCTGCTTCATTTGTTCACCCTGATTATTCTGAACAATATAGAATTGGCTACCATTAGTATCTGGTCCTGCATTAGCCATACACAAAGCACCTCTGAAACTTCTTAAATCTAAAGATACTTCATTTTCAAATGGAGCTTTCCAAATACTTTCTCCGCCAGCACCTGTACCCTGAGGGTCACCACCTTGAATCATAAAGTCCTTAATTACCCTATGGAATGTTACTCCATTGTAGTAACCATCTTTTGCGTGAGTAACAAAGTTTTCTACAGCTTTTGGAGCATATTCAGGGAAAAACCAAACCTTAATGTCGCCCTTGTTTGTATGAAGTGTAGCTATAGTATCACCTTTTTGAACTCCTTTAAGCTGTGGTAACCCAGTATAATCAGCTAAAGTAGTACCAGATGAGGTATTTTCTTCTGATTTAGCGTTTTCAGTTGATGCAGAATCTTGAGTTGTGGTATTTTCAGTTGTACCTTTGTCTGTTGTGCCACAACCAGAAAAACTAAGTGCAGTTAAAGCTAAAGTTAATCCTAAAATAAGTTTTCTTTTCATTTTTTATCTCCTTTATATTTATAGCATTAATATTAATGATATTTAATTATTCATTTTTTGTCAAGTATTTCAATAAATATAAATAAATTTTTCATAATTTATGTCAAATATTATTGTTTATCAAAGCATCATATATACTATCAGCTATAATTTCAGACATATTCATTACTATTGATAGTCTTGTACTTTGTAGTTGAACTATGCCGTTTGTACTCCATTTATTTACAATACCTGTTATAGATATATCACCAATCGACCTTAATTTTTTAGATATGCCTGCACCTGGATTTAAAGAACCTGCCCACACACTCATACTGCCTATATGATTGTATATTCCCAAACAGGCATCAACAGCCAAGACCAACGGTTTATTATAGCAATCATAAAGTTGATTAATTTTTTCTTCTATATTAATGGCGTGTACTGGTCTGTCAATAGTTCCAATAACATTTTTTACTCCCATTTTTGTTAATTTAGTCCCAACTAATGGACCTAAAGAGTCACCTGTTGCCCTATCTGTGCCTATACAAAATATAACAACATCATTATATTTTGTATATTTTTTTATTATATGCTTTTTAATGCTATTACTCAGTAAATATCTGCTATTATCATCAGTTGCAGATATATATTCTCTGTTATTAAACACTCTATCACCTCATTTATAATATAGGCAAAATATGATTAATTTATGTATTTGCCTATTTTACACAATTTTGAAAATATTTGCTTACAAAACCTTAGAACAAGCAACAGCCTTTGACATAATATCATTTCTTGGTCTGCTATTATAATCCCATAAAAATAAAAGGAGAGTGTCAAAATGACTAATGACGAAGTTACAAACTTACCAAACAATGTTAAACAAGTTGGCAGTATATCTGATGGAAACAGAATTTATCTTGAGGACTATGCTTGTACATATTTAGAGCAATATGCTGCGTCAGATGGTGGTAAAGAAAAAATTGCCCTTTTAGTAGGTCGCAACCTTACAATTAATGATGATTGCGTATTGTTTATTAATGGTATTATACAAGGTAAGTACACCATACAAAAAAATGGTATGATTGAATTAACAGAAAAAAGTTGGCAGTATATTGACAAACAACTTAACTTGTATTTTAAAGATTGTCAAGTTGTAGGTTGGGCTTATGTTCAACCAGGCTTTGAGGACTACATAAGTGAAAAACTTTGTAATTTTCAAAAAAACAACATTACAAAAGGACTTCAAGTTTTATATATAACTGACCCAACAGAAAAAATATCAGGCTTTTATAAATGGAATAATAACGAAGAAATTTTTAACAATATAAAAGGCTACATAATATATTATGAAAAAAATGATGGTATGAACGAATATATGCTTGAAAACAAAATAAAAGTAGACAAGCCAATTGAAACAGCAGCAGAAGAACAACTAAAAAATGATGCTGGTGCAAAAGCAAGAAAAATAGCCACATCTAAAGTTCCTAAAAAAGCAAAACATTATGCTTCTGTTGATCAAAGCAAAACAATTAATTTATTAGGTAGTTTAAGTTTTGTTATGTTACTAGTATGTTTTATTATGGGTGCTACATTAGTACAAAATGATGACAAGTTAAATCAGCTAGAAGCACAACTTACAGCTCTTGAAAATGAATTTCAGAATACAAAAGCTGTATTTGCATCATATACCGAAACTACTTCAATAACTACCACTGAAGCTCCAACAGAAACAACAACTGTACAATCTACAGCAGAAGTTGAACACACTAAATATAAGGTGCAAAAAGGTGACACTTTAATAAGCATAAGCAAGGCTAAATATGGAAACACAGCTAAGGTAAGAGAAATACGACAACTTAACAATATGGAAAATGACAAAATCGTTGTTGGAAAAACAATAATTTTGCCATAGAGGTGGTTAAAATGAATATGAATAACGAATTGGCAGCTGCTCTTGCCCACGAAATAAAAAATCCAATAGCTATAATTAGAGCAAATATTGACTATATTAAGTTATCTGTCAGTCCAAGCCTTTCAAACTGTTTTAATGTAATTGAAAAGGAATTAAATAAACTTAACTCATTGATAACTGACTATACTACAATATTTCAACCTAATATATATAGAAGATTTAATATATGATGTTGCAGAAGAATTTAGTATAATTACATCTAAAGAAATTAATTTTACATTTAATATTGATAGTGAAATTAAATTTGTATGTGATTACAAAAAACTATCAATATTACTTTTTAATATATATAAAAACTCAGTTGAGGCAATAAAAGAAAAAGGTACTATAAATACAAAATTGTATGAAAATAATAACAAAATATTCATTGAAATATCTGATACAGGTTGTGGTATTCCTGAAGGTTTAATAAACAATATAGGTACTCCATTTCTAACAACTAAGGCTAACGGCAGTGGTTTAGGCATTATGATTTCCAAAACAATAGTAGAAGCACATAATGGAAAAATGCAAATAAAAAACATAAAGAATGGATGCAAAACCACTCTTGAATTTCACAAATAGGTTTGCTATTTTATCAAATTTGAGGTATACTATTCTTAATCTATTTAAGGAGAAATACACCAATGGAAAGAATGAAAGAATTAATAGAAATACTTACAAAAGCCTCAAAAGCCTATTATCAAGAAGATAGGGAAATAATGAGTGACTTTGAATATGACAAGCTATATGATGAGCTTAATGCCTTAGAAAAAGAAACAGGTATTATTCTTTCAAATAGCCCTACTCAAAAAGTCGGACATCAAGTCTTAAGTTCACTAAAAAAGATAAGACACGAAAGTCCAATGTTATCTCTTGACAAAACTAAGGAAGTAAATGCTTTGGAAAGTTTTTTAGGCAATAACAAAGGTATACTTTCATACAAGATGGATGGCTTAACTGTTGTATTGACATACAAAAATGGTGAGCTTATTCAGGCTGTAACGAGAGGCAATGGAGAAATTGGTGAAGATATAACTCACAATGCCAAATTTTTCAAAAATATACCTCTTAAAATTTCATTTAAAGAAGAACTGGTTATAAGAGGTGAAGCAGTAATTTCATTTAAGGATTTTAATATTATTAATGAAAAGTTAACGCCAGAGGACCAATACAAAAATCCTAGAAATTTATGCAGTGGAACAGTTAGACAGCTTAACTCTGAAATATCTGCATCAAGAAATGTTAATTTTATTGCCTTTGCTTTAGTTAAGGCTAATGGTCAAGATTTTGGTGATGACAAAGAAAGTCGCTTTAAATGGCTTGAAAATTTAGGCTTTGAATGTGTAGAAAGAAAAAATGTTACATCAGCAAACATTGCAGAAACAGTAAAAGAGTTTGAAGAAAAAATACCTTCAAACCGTTTTGCTACTGATGGACTTGTATTAACATTCAGCAGTGTAGCATATTCTCAAAGTTTAGGCACAACAGCTAAATTTCCACGAGATTCCATAGCCTTTAAATGGGCTGATGAACTAGCTGAAACTACACTTATAAATGTAGACTGGAACACATCCAGAACTGGTTTAATCAACCCAATAGCAGTATTTGAACCAGTTGAACTTGAAGGAACAACTGTTGAGAGAGCATCATTACACAACTTAAGTATTATTGAAAATTTACAACTTGGATTAGGTGACAAAATAACTGTTTATAAAGCAAATATGATTATACCACAGGTAGCAGAAGATTTAACAAAAAGCAACAATTTAGAAATACCCGCTGTCTGTCCTGTTTGTGGCGAAGATACAGAAATAATTGCCTTGCGTGACGGTAAAGCCCTTAAATGCCCTAACCCAAATTGTAAGGCTCAAAGAATATCAAGTTTAGAACACTTTGTATCCAGAGATGCACTTAATATAGAAGGCTTTTCTGAAGCAACTATTGAAAAATTTATTGAAAAAGGCTTTATAGATAATTACACAGATATTTTTAAATTAGAAAAATATAAAGATGAAATAATAAGTATGGAAGGCTTTGGTGAAAAGTCATACACTAACCTTATTGCAGCCATTGACAAAAGCAAAAATGTTGCTTTACCTAACTTTATATATGCCTTAGGTATAAATAATGTAGGCTTAAGCAATGCAAAACTTTTGTGCAAAAAATGTAATAATTCTCTTGAAGAAATAAGAAAAGCAGACTTTGAAACTCTTATTTCTATAGATGGTTTTGGGGATGTTATAGCTGATAGTATAGTTAAGTACTTTGGTCATCAAAAAAATAATGACTTAATAAATGATGTTCTTAATTACTTAAACTTTACTGCAACAGAATATAATGATAAAGATTTAAAACTTGATAATATAACATTTGTAGTAACTGGTGATGTTCATATTTATAAAAATAGAAAAGAGTTACAAAGTGTCATTGAAAAATTAGGTGGTAAAGTTACAACTAGTGTAAGTGCCAAAACTAATTACCTTATAAATAATGATATTAATTCTTCTTCATCTAAAAATAAAAAAGCTAAAGAACTGGGTATTCCTATAATCAGTGAGGAAGATTTTGAAAAAATGATAAAATAAACTATGGGCAGTCCTTGAGATTGCCCTATTTTTCTCTACATAGGAAAACACAGACTAGTGTACCAAGTTAGTCTGTGTTTTATAATTGGTTATGATTTTGAGCGAGGTGAAGAGGATTTCACCTCTTTAACAGTTTAAAGCTGTATTTTATCATAAACATTATCTTTATCCATTTGACAAATACCTAAATATCTTTTAGTAATTTCAAAACTACTATGATTATAAATATTCATTAGAACAACAGGTTCAACGCCACTTTTCCAAGCGTGATAACCAAATGTTTTTCTGAAAGAATGGCAACTAATATGTGCAATATTTATTTCCTTACAGACCTTGTCTAATATTCTATTTACTTGAATACGACTAATTGGAAGATTATTTCTATTAACAAAAATATAATCATCTGGTTTTTTAGATTTGTAATCCATAGTCTTAGCAGCAATTTTTATTGCA
>UQRG01000069.1 GCA_900543365.1 uncultured Eubacterium sp.
ACCTATATAATGGTATAAAAAATAAAATAAAATGTCAATAGCTATTGACAAATATAAGTTATTTTTAATAAAATAAGCATAGGTGATAATATGGATTGGGAAATTAATTTTTTAAAATATGTAATTAATAATTTTCATAATGAAACAATGACTAAAATAATGGGGTTTATAACTTCATTAGGTAATGTTGGATTTATATGGATACTTTTTGCTGTTATTATGCTTATTATACCTAAAATGAGAAAGACAGGGGTTAATATGTCTTTGAGTCTTTTTATTGTGTTTATATTGGTTAATGTGATTATTAAGCCTTTAATAGATAGAGATAGACCATTTGAAGTAAATGAAGATATATTTAATAGCATACTTATAGCTTTTCCTAAAGATTCATCTTTTCCATCAGGTCACACATCGGCATCATTTGCAGGAGCAGTTGCAGCATTTTTCTGTAATAAAAAAATAGGTATTTGTTTTCTTATTCTTGCAACTTTAATTGCTTTTAGTAGACTTTACTTTGCAGTACATTTTCCTACAGATGTGGTTGCAGGTGTAGTAGTAGGTAGTATTGTTGGTGTAGCCAGTTATAAAATTTTGGAAAAACTAAAAAAAGTAGTTGACAAATGTAATAAAGTATGATAATATATTATTTGTTGATGACAACAAATAAAGCGGCTTGGTTAAGTGGTATAACGTTCGCCTCCAAAGCGAAAATTGAGAGTTCGATTCTTTCAGCCGCTGTATGCGCGAGTGGCTCAGTGGTAGAGCATCGCCTTGCCAAGGCGAGGGCCGCGGGTTCGAATCCCGTCTCGCGCTTTAAGGATAGCAGTAGCTATCCTTTTTTTATATATATTTACTATAAAAAGCTATTGACAAGCCATACAACACAAAAAATTAATATATTATTTGTATAATATTAACAAAAATAAAAAAAGGTCTAGTAATTTTAATATGGTTTTGCTATAATATTAATTAATAAATTATGTATATGTATAAGGAGGCTATAAAATGAAAAGAAAGTTATTAAGCGTTGTTGCTATTGCAATGGCTATGGCTATGACTACAACAGCTTTTGCCGCTCCAAGAGAAAGAGGCAACGGTGATGTTGACGGTGACGGTACTGCTTTAACTGCTGCTGATTTGATTTCCCTTTTAAATAATCAAGGTAATACTGCTAATGATGCTGCTAATCTTAACGGTAAGAAAGATGGTGGTGTAATTTCTGGTAATGATATTCTTATTGCTTACAAAACTGTTCTTCAGCCTAATACTGTTAAGGAAGACCTTGTATTTAATATTTATTCTGAAGGTTTAAATTCTGACCTTGACTTAAATGCATTAAAAGCTGATGATTTAGGTGCTGGTTTTAAAGCTAATGAAAAAGGTACTTCTATTGTAGACAGAAATGTTACTGTAACACCTAAGACTACTATTAAGGATGCTATAGACCAGTTTGTTGACTTAGCTGTTAGTGATTCTAAAACTCTTGATAAAATTAACACTCAGTTAAATAAAATTCAGTTCCATAGCAATACTAAGGGCGAAGTTACTTTAAGAAGTAACAATGGTTGGTCTATGCTTGCTTATGCTTTACAGCCAATCGTTCCTATGGATGATGCTGATGCTGCACTTTGCAACAAGACTGCATCTCCTGCTGATGAATTTGTTACTAAGAAAGATAGATACGACGCTTTAAAGGAAGCTAAGGCTATTTTAGTTGGTGCTCAGACTGACAATGCTGCTCAGAACACAACTGCTTTAAGTGCAAGTGAAGTTATTGCTGTTAAGAACGCTTTCTACAAGGCTATCCCTACTACTGGTCTTACAGATGTCGAAGTTAAGGATGCAGCTGAAAGAATTTTAGCTATTACTGACACTAAGTACAGCATAACAGCTAACGATGAAGTTCTTTCTTCTGGTGCTGTTGAAACAAGTTCTACAAATGGTTTCATTAAGAACCTTTTAGCTATTAAGGAATATGGCACAGCTACAATGGCTGATTTCAGAAATTCTTTTGGTGATAAACTTGTATTATCAAATGGCAATGTAAGTGCTGTATTTGAGGTTGCTGTAATTGCTGGTGTTGGTGACGCAGAGGAAAGTACAACTGAAGCTACAACTGAAGCTACAACCGAAGCTACAACTGAAGCTACAACCGAAGCTACAACTGAAGCTACAACTGAGGCACCTACTGAAACTACAACTGAAGCTCCTATTAATGGTTTTGTAGGTACTGCTAATATTTCAGCTGCTGATACAATGAACGCTTTTCCTAACGGTCTTGCTGGCGGTGTAGAAATTGCTGATGGTGTTTCTATTATAAATACTGGTAGTGATTTTTCAAAGAAAACATCTAAATATAGCTTTAATGATGGTGCATACACTGCTAGTGTAGAATATCAGGTTGGTAAGGGTAATGAGACAATATCAAATGCTCTCAAGGTTGGTGATACACTTGAAGAAAGTGCTATTATTGAAAAAGCTATTAAGTTTACAGTAGGTGGTTATGGTACTGTTACTGTATATGGTGGTATTGGTTCTAGTGGTGTAACTGAGGCTCCTGTTTACCTTATTGATTTAAACACTAGACAAATCGTTGCTGTATCTAAGTTAACAAAGGTTAGCGATGGTGTATTTACAGTAGAAACTATGAACATTCCTAAAGCTGGAGAATATGCTTATGTTCAGCCGGGAAAAGGTACAAGCATAAATGTTGCTGGTATCTCACTTTCTATTACTAAATAATAAGTAACAAAACTAATATAATATAAAACAAAATAGAGATTGCTTATGTAATCTCTCTTTTTAAACAAGGAGAGATAATATGAAATTAAAATGGTTAATTACCTCTGTTTTAGCACTTACAACATTATTTGCTGTAAGTACTAATGCTCAGGATAAGGTTTTTAGTGATGTTGATTTTTCAACTACACAAGGTCAGGCTATTGAAAAAATGTATAATGCCGGCTATCTTGCAGGCTATAACGACGGCACTTTTAAGCCAAATGCTACTATTACAAGAGCTGAACTTACAAGGGTATTTAATCAGGTTTTTGGCTATACATTAAATAATCAAGTAGAAACTAAGGAATTTACTGATGTTGAAAAAGGTGTATGGTATTATAATGATGTTAAAATTGCTCAAAGTAATGGCTATATTAACGGTTTTAATGACGGCACTTTTAAACCACAAGATAACTTTACTCGTCAGCAAACTTGTGTTGTTCTTTCCCTTGCAGCAGGTCTTAAAAATACAGACAAAAATATTACAATAAGCGATGAAGTTGCTCCTTGGGCAGAAAACTATGTTAAAGCAGCTATTAGTGATGGTGCATTTAGCCTTGAAAATGGCAATAAATTTAGAGGTACTGTAAATATTACAAGGGGCGAAGTTTGTCAGGCTCTTGCTAAATATGTTAAAACTAATACAGAATCTACTACAAAATTAGCTAACACAACTACAAAGACTGCAGATAAAACAACTGAGGCTACTACTTCTTCTGCTGTAACAACTACTAAGTCAACTTCATCTGGTGGTTCTTCCGGTGGTTCTTCCGGTGGTTCTTCCGGTGGTTCTTCCGGTGGCAGTTCAAACAATAGCTCTGGAAATGTAACAACTACTACTGAGGCTACTACTGAAACTACTACAACATCTAACAATGGTGGCAACAACAATAATTCAACAACTACTACTGAGGCTACTACTGAGGCTACTACTGAAATTGTTTTAGATGATACAGCCAGAAAAGCTCTCAAGAGTGTAATAAATGACACAAAGTATGTCTTAGTTTACAATGTAAAAACAGACAATGAAAGAGAAATAGCAAATTATATTCTTAATACTATGGAGGCATATTATGCTGATTCCAGCTATGATATTCAGTCTGCTATAAGTGATGCTAAGAGTATGTACTATAACCTTTCTGCTGAAGAAAGAGCAGATTTTAAAAATTGCTTATATAGTTCATATAATTTATCTGATGTACAAATATTAAAAGAAATATTTTTACCACTATTGTCTTAATTATAGTTTAAAATAATACGATATTTTCTATAAACTCCTATTTATAGAAATTGGTATCATACTTTAAGGGCGACCCTGTCGCCCAACTGTTAATCTATGTTACCTTGCAATTACAAGCAATACTTATCCCTACAATATTACAGTTCATTATAATTATAGTTTTATTTACTTTAAAGTTACACTACATTTTAGTAAATAAAACTATAATTTATCCCTTTTAACAAATTTTCATTTTAATTTTTTTATAAACATTCAAGCCCACATTTTACACAATAATTACCAATAATTAGCTGAAAATAGGTCACAATATATAAAAAGTGCATTAAAATACATGGTAAAATAAAGACATAGTGCAAATTGAGTAAATTTTGGATATAATTTATGTAAACTTTTTAATTCAACAATATTTGACAATATGTTAAAATGAAGTTATAATATATATTGAAAGTTAATGAGAGTGCTACTCTCATTTAAAATTATATAAAATTTCGCTTTAAAAAATGTATTTTTAATCAGGAGGAATTATTCATGAATATTAGCGGTGGTGGCATCAAGATTTTTGGTTGCAACGGTAATCATATTTTAGCCGAAAAAATTGCCTCAGAATTAGGACTTTCTCTTAGTAAGTGCGAAGTTAGCAAATTCAGCGATGGCGAAATCAGTGTTAGAATTAACGAAACTGTAAGAGGTAACGATATTTTTATTGTTCAGCCTACTAGTAGTCCTGTTAATGACAACTTAATGGAGCTTCTTATTACAATTGACGCAGTTAAGAGAGCTTCTGCCGGCAGAATTAACGCTGTTATCCCTTATTATGGTTATGCTCGTCAAGATAGAAAGGCTAAAGCTAGAGACCCAATCTCAGCTAAACTTGTAGCTGACCTTATTACAAGTGCTGGTGCAGACAGAGTTATTACTATGGATTTACATTGTGCCCAGATTCAGGGTTTCTTTAATATCCCGGTTGACCATTTAGTTGGTATGCCTTTACTTTCTAAGTATTATGGTGAAAAGTTTGGTTATGGTAATGAGGATATTGTTGCTGTATCTCCAGACTTAGGTTCTGTTACTAGAACAAGAGCATTTGCTGAACAGCTTGATGTACCTATTGCTATTGTTGATAAAAGAAGACCAAAGCCTAATGTTTCTGAAATTATGAATATTATTGGTGATTTTAAGGACAAGACTGTTATTCTCTATGATGATATGATTGATACTGCTGGTACTATTACTAATGCAGCTAATGCTATTATTGATAGAGGTGCTAAGAAAGTTTATGCTTGTTGTACTCACGGCGTACTTTCAGGTGCAGCTATTGAGAGAATTCAAAACAGTAAAATTGAGGAATTACTCGTACTTGACACTGTTCCTCTTACTGCTGAAAAGGCTATCCCTAAAATTAAGCAGAAGTCTGTTGCTAAGGTATTCGCTGACGCTATTTATAGAATTCACGAAGGTTTACCTGTTTCAAGAATATTTGAATACTAATATATTTTTAAAAGGGTGCTTTAGCACCCTTTTAAATTACACAAATTTAAACTCATCAACATTGAATACTCCCCTATCCCCCAATTTAAAATGAGGAATAACAAGAAGTGAAATAAATCCAAGTATCATAAGAGTTTCGTTACTACCCTTTGGAGAAAGTAACTTAGCAATTTCTACAATATTATTATGCTCCTTAACTACATCATCAATAGACTTATCTGACATAATACCACCAACCGGCAACTCCATTTTTGCTACAACAACATTATCCTTAACTATAGCTATACCACCTTGTGTACCAAGTGCATTAACCGCTATAGCCATATTTTTACTATCACTTCCTATAACACTTATGTTGTGAGAATCGTGACCTATGGTCTGAGCTATTGCACCATTAGTTATATCAAGTCCTTTAACAAAACACTTGCCAATATTTCCAGTTTTATTATGTCGTTCAATATTAGCACAAATCGAAAGTCCTGCTGAACTGTCACAATAAACACCATCTGTTATAAGACTGCCTTCATTAAGAGCAATAACTATATCATTTTTATTGAAATTAATATTCAAATCCTCAGGCTTAATTTCATCTATATTAACAGTATTACTTACAGTAGAAATATCAGACTTTGGAACAGTAAACAATGCCTTGCCATTTTCTGCAACAAGGACACCTTTTTTATAAACCTTTTCAATTTGCCTACTGTTTATATCTCTTGTTACAACAATATCTGCATCAAAACCACAAGCAATAGCACCTTTTCTGCCCAAATTGTAACTAACACAAGAATTATAGCAAGCCATAGTATAAACATCAATAGGTTCATAACCAAGTTTAATAGCCTTGTCTATACAATGGGATATTGTACCCTCTTTTACTACCTCTGCCGGGTGTTTATCATCAGTACAAAAAGCAAAATGACGCAAATTATAAGGTGTAACAGCTTTCATAAGCTCCTCTAAATTTTTAGCCCCTGTTCCCTCTCTAACAAATATATCAAATCCACAACTTATTTTATCTATTGCCTCCTGTGCTGTACTACATTCGTGGTCATTTCTAATACCTCCACAAGCATAAGCATTAAGCTCCTTATCCTTAAGCATAGGTCCGTGACCGTCAATATAATTGGCAGATTCCAACTTTTTAATAACATCTGGAACACAAGCTGTAACTCCCGGATAATTCATCATTTCTCCTAGACCTAAAAAATTATATTTATTAATAAGCTCTTTAGTCTTGTCCCCATCAATAACACAACCACTATGGTCAAAGGGTGTTGCCGGCACACAGGACGGCAACATATAATGAACTTCTAAAGGCGTATTTTTACTATCATTAATCATAAAGGCAAGACCTTCTTCACCTTTAACATTGGCTATTTCGTGAGGGTCAGCTATTATAGTAGTTACACCCTTTGGTATAACAGCCATTGCATATTGTGAAGGCGTTACCATAGCTGACTCAATATGTATGTGGCTATCTACAAAACCTGGTGCAATGTATGCACCTTTCACATCAACTTCATTTATTCCCTCGTAGTCACCAATACCAAGAATAATGCCATCCTTTATAGCTACATTACCTTCAACTATTTTGTGACCAAGTATGTCTATTATTTTACCATTTTTTAAAATCAAATCAGCTTTTTCATCACCTAAGGCTGATTTTATAATATTATTTAACATAACTTTCCTCCGTAAATATTTTATTACAACAACTGGCAAAGTTTTTCTGTATCTTCATCAGATGTTGCCCAACTAGTTGCAAACCTTACAACAGTTGAATTGTCATCATATTTTTCCCAAAAACTAAATGAAATATTTTTACTAAGTTCATTGAGTTTATTATTATTAAGTATAACAAAAATTTGATTAGTTGGTGAGTCAATA
>UQRG01000070.1 GCA_900543365.1 uncultured Eubacterium sp.
CGGAACTATAGTAGAAAGAAAAGGTCCTAACCTTTCATCTGAAGAATTTAACGAATTGAACCTTTATATAGGTAAAACAATAATATGCTCAGACGGAACGACGCTTTTAGGTGCTGATGATAAGGCAGGTATAGCAGAAATAATTACTGCTATGGAATATTTAAAAAATCACTCAGAAATAAAACACCCTACCATTAAAGTTGCATTCACTCCAGATGAAGAAATAGGAGCAGGTGTTGATTATTTTGATGTTAAAAAATTTGGCTGTGATTTTGCTTACACTATTGACGGTGGAATTCTTGGAGAAATAAGCTACGAAAACTTTAACGCAGCAAGAGCCAAAATAGATATTATAGGAAAAAGTGTTCACCCTGGCAGTGCAAAGGATTTAATGATTAACGCTGGACTAATTGCTTGTGAATTTAACTCAATGCTTCCCCAAAAAGAAACACCAGCTACTACCGATAATTATGAAGGTTTTTATCACTTAACTAATATTAAAGGAAATGTTGAAAATGCTCATTTAGATTATATAATACGAGATTTTGATAAAACAAACTTTGAATATAGAAAAAACAATATTCAAAACATAGTTAATACATTGAATAATAAATATGGTTATAATACAGTTAAACTTAATATGTATGATGAATATTATAATATGTCTGAAATTATACAAAAAAACAAATTTGTTCTTGATAAAGCTGTTAAAGCTATAAAAAATACAGGTATAGAGCCTCGTATTGAACCTATTAGAGGTGGTACAGATGGTGCAAGACTTTCATTTATGGGATTACCTTGTCCCAATATATTTACAGGTGGTCACAACTTTCACGGTCCATACGAGTTTATATGTGTCGAAAGTATGATTAAAGCAGTTGAAACAATTATCAACATTGCAAAAGCTTAAATAACAAAAAGGAGGTTCTTATTTAAAAAACCTCCTTTTTTTGTTTCAAAATTTCTTTTCTTATTTTATCAATACCATTTCGTGGCACAAAAAATTTATAAAACCCCTCTTTTGAATCAATAATCAAATATTCTCCTTTAACAAACACATCGTTTATATCATTTATATTTATATCAATTTTAACATTTTTTAGAAACAGTAATTTAACAGCTGAGCCATAAACACCTCCATCATATATAATAATATAGGACTTTTTTATAACGCTAGAAACAAATAAAAACAAAACAGCAACAAATTCAATTATTAAGCAGAAAATAATTAAACTCTTTCTATACTTGATGATATTATCAACATATAAATATCCTAAAATAAACAAGACAGAAATAAAAATCAAAAATGCAATTAATCTAAACACCAATATTTTTCTGCAACTATATTCTTTAGATGCTGCCAATATTTTTTTGCTACCCAAACACATTTCTACCACCCTCAATATAATCATCAAATATATAATTATTTTTCCCAACTAAATTGGTGTATTTTAAAATTATAACATATTTAATTGTACAATTCAATGTTTATTTCCAATCAAATATACTAATAACAATCTTGAGTTCATTATAATTGGCTTAGAGGTGAAAAAAATGAAAGAATATGTATCATTAGAGCAATTTGTAAGAGAACGAATAACTGAATTACGATTGCAAAAAGGAGTAACAGAGTACAAAATGAGTTATGATTTAGGTCATAGCAAAAGCTATATCAATAATATCACTGCAAGGAAAGCCTTGCCATCATTAGGAGAATTCTTTGCAATATGTGATTATTTTGATATAACACCAATTCAATTCTTTGATACAGAACAAGAAAATCCAAAATTAAATTCAAATATTATTGACAATATAAAAAAGTTAAATGCAAAAGATGCAGAACTTGTATCAGATATTATTAAAAGACTAATTCACAAATAATAATGATACTTTATTAATTAATGTAGTTTAAGATAATAAATATCCCCCAAAATACACCGACCTCAAAAAAATTAGACATTAAAATTTAACGATTATAAGTCGGTACAACTATCCAAGAAGTTTCTTTATACAAACAAAAAAGCCCAGTTAAACTGGACTTTTTTAATAGACTAAAAGAACCTCAACTGAGGTTCTTTTAAGTATTTTAGCAAATAATAAAATTATAAAGCAGCCTTAGCCTTAGCAACTAATGAAGCAAATGCGTTCATATCGTTTACAGCTAACTCAGCTAACATCTTTCTGTTAATGTTAATGTCAGCCTTCTTAAGACCGTTCATAAACTGGCTGTAAGAAATGTTATTCATTCTTGCAGCTGCATTAATTCTAACAATCCAAAGTCTTCTATAAGCTCTCTTAGTCTGCTTTCTACCAGCAAAGCTGTGAGCCATAGCCTTCATAACTGACTGCTTAGCTACTCTATACTGCTTACTTCTAGCACCAAAGTAACCCTTAGCCATCTTTAAAACTTTCTTATGTCTTTTACGTGCACCTAATGCACCCTTAACTCTAGCCATTTATAGTGTCCTCCTTAGATATATGGTAATTCTTTCTTCATAGCCTTAACATTAGTTGAGTCAACGAGAGTAGACTGTCTTAAACTTCTCTTTCTCTTAGTGCTCTTCTTAGTTAAGATATGCTGCTTGTTAGCCTTAGTTCTCTTAATCTTACCAGTACCTGTAACAGAAACACGCTTTGCTACAGCTTTTCTTGTCTTTAATTTAGGCATTTTTTATTCCTCCTGAAAAAAATTAATTAGTTTTTGGACCTAAGAACATTGACATAGTTCTGGCTTCCATTTTAGGTTCTTTATCAATCTGACCCACCTCAGAAACCTGAGCCGCAAAGTCCTTCATTATTTCAATCGCAGCATCCTGTCGTGCAAGTTCACGACCTCTAAATCTGATGCTTACTTTAACCTTATTACCGGCTTTAAGGAATTTAACAGCATTTTTAACCTTAACCTGTACATCGTGGGTATCAATATTAGGAGAAAGACGAACCTCCTTAGTTTCAACAACTTTCTGCTTCTTCTTTGCTTCCTTTTCCTTTTTAGCAAGGTCAAACTTATACTTGCTGTAATCCATAATTTTGCAAACTGGTGGCTTAGCCTGAGGAGAAATCTTTACTAAATCAAGATTCTTTTCATCTGCTAATTTTTGAGCATCTCTAGCTGACATAATACCAACCTGCTCACCAGTATCACTTATAAGACGAATTTCTTTGTCCCTTACTTGTCCGTTAATCATTAAATCGGTAATAGTAGGCACCTCCTAAAAATATAATTGCTGCTGCTCCCATTTAATAAAAAAAGCAGACCAAAGTCTGCTCACAAAATCTCACAATTAACACATATAGTGAAAAATGTTTAACCTTAAAACACGAAAGTCGTAAGGTGAGAAGTGGAGCTTCTTCTTTAATAACAACGAATATTATATCATTACTTCCCACCATTGTCAACAACTTTTTTACATTTTTACATATAAATTAAATAGTCAAATCAAGACCATCAATAACAGCCTTTAATTCTCTTGCTGACTCCTTAAGAGCATTTTTTTCAACATGGTCAAGCTTAATTTCAAGTACCTGCTCAATACCATTAATACCTACAATAGTAGGAATACTCATACAAACATCAGAAATCCCATAATGGTCATTATAATGATAAGAACTTACAGGTACAATACTATGTTCATCATTTACAATACACTCACAAAGTCTTCTAACAGAAAGTGCAATACCATAATAAGTTGCACCCTTTTTCTTAATTATCTCATAAGCACTATTTTTAACTTCTTCATAAAGTCTTTTTTCTGATTCGTTGTGATTATGATGACCTCTTAACTCACAAAATTCAGTTATTGGAATACCACTTACATTAGCACTTGACCAAACGGCAAGTTCACTATCCCCGTGTTCACCAATAATATAAGCGTGAACACTCTTAGGATTTACATCAAGGTGTCTGCCAAGAACATACTTTAATCTTGCTGAGTCAAGTACAGTACCACTACCAATAACCCTTTCCTTAGGGAATCCAGAAAGTTTTAATGTAACATAAGTAAGTATATCCACAGGATTGCTTACAACAAGAAGAATTGCTTCCTTATTATATTTTACAATTTGTGGAATAATAGATTTAAATATAGCAACATTTTTATTAACTAAATCAAGTCTAGTTTCACCTGGCTTTTGACCTGCACCAGCAGTTATAACTATAATACCTGCATCAGCAATATCCTTGTAATCACCAGCATAAATATCAATATTACCAACATAAGGCATACCGTGGCTAATATCCATAGCCTCACCTTCTGCCTTATCCTTATTTGCATCTATTAAAACTATTTCGTGAAACAAATGACTTTCCATTAAAGAAAATGCTGAACTTGAACCAACAAAACCACATCCAATAACAGCACATTTTCTCATATCTACCATAACATTGTCCTCCTTAAATATATACAACTCTTATAGATTGTTAATTAATTAGCAAATCTATGGTGCTATTATACAGCTATTTTATATAAATATCCAGCTTTTATTTTTATAGCAAAATAAGCCTATAAAATATTAATTTTCAATAAAAATTTAAATTTAAAGTATTAAGTTTGATAATATTTTAACAAAAACTGAAAATATTTTATTAACATTAGTAAATTTTATTGTCGTTTTTACACATTCCAACTTTGTTTTCATCTTTAATTTTGTTTATTTAATAAAATTATTACACCAAAAACCAGCTAAGCCATATTATAAAACGAGGGGAAACTCTCAAATATTATTTTTGGAGGTAAAATATGAATTCAGAAATCTGTGACAAATGTAAAGAATGCAAAGAAAGTGAACAACATGTTCACGAGATATTAGGTTCTACACTTTTAGGAAATTGTTGTAAAGAACCTCACAACCATCGTTTTACAACAGTTTCTTCTGAAGCTATTAAAACTGGCACAAGTCATATCCACAATGTAAAGTTTAAAACCGATTCCTATGAAGGCCATTATCACGAATTTGAAGGTAAAACTGGTCCTGCAATTCCTGTAGGTGATGGTAGACATATACACTTTATAAAAGATATTACTAAATCAACTAATAGTCATACTCACGAATTTAGAGTTGCTACCTTAATTGAAAATCCAATTGGTGACTAATACAACAATATATACTATTAAGTAAAAAAGTCCTAATGTTAGAAATATCTAACATTGGGACTTTACAAGCATTTTCACACCCCTTATATGTATTAACTTATAAAATTTCTTATTATACTACTCAACTTTTTATAAAGTAAAAATGTTATTATTGAAGTAACACCATACTTAAACAAATTAAAAGGTAACATTGAGAAAAGCATAAGACTCACCATATCCTTAACATAAGGATTAACAGCATTACACATAGATACAATAGCAGGTATATCAATACCCATAAGTTTTCCATAAAGTGGAAATACAATAAATATATTAATAATAACTGCAATTATACTAGTTATTACCGTACCAATAGCAAGACTAACACTAGCCCCTTTTTTACTTCTAAATTTATGATAAATAAAAACTGCAGGAAGCATATAACCTAAACTATATATCAGATTTGCAATTTCACCTACACCTGCTGTACTTGTACCATTTAGTAAAAAGTTAAGAACAATCTTTATAACTGCTATTAATGAACCATTTAAAGGTCCCATTATAAATCCACCTAATACAACAGGAAGTTCAGAAAAATCCATTTTTACAAAAGGTGGTATTAAAGGTAACGGAAATTCCAGAAGCATTAATATTCCACTTATTGCACCTAAAACAGCAGTTAATACTATTTTTTTAGTTTTGTTTGTTCCAGACATTTCCATTACCCCTATTCTGTTCTATAACCTGTTACTTCATTAGCTGTCATCCATTCCATTTTACAATCCATAAGGTATTGAACAACATCATTCTTTTTACCATAAATTTTCTGATATAACAATTGAGTTTCAAACAAATCGTTATAAGTAAGGTACGGATAATCAACCATTGTATTTGTTTGAGCCATATAATAAAGAGCATAATTTAAATTATTATTAGCAAGTACCCACTGGTCCTTAGTATCCTCAACAGCAAGTAGCATTTTGTCAGCAAGATTTTTGTACTTTTCTTCTCTAGTAGTTTGATAAAGAGTATAAAGCACATTTAATTCAGCTAACTGATGATTGAGAGAAATATGAGTTCTATTGTGTTCATAGTCATAACCATAGTCCTCAACTAACCAACCACCATTTTTTGTTTCATAATGATTATTTGTTGCGTGGTCAATAAAGTATTCAGCATATCTGCAAACAGACATTAAAAATTCGTCATTATTATATCTTTTGTAAGCATTAATAAGATTAACTGCAAAATCTGTGTTAAATCTTGTATCATAGAAATTAGCTCCAATATTAAAATCAGTTGAAAGCCACTCTGATTTAGGTCCTGTGTACCAATAACCTAAATCATTCTGATTTTGCATACAAGTATAAGTAAATACATAACCTAAGTCATAAGCAGCTAAAAAATCACCATATTTAGTCATACTTGCACCAGAATAATTTGACGGTTGTCTATAAAGCATTGTTTCACTATAAGGAATATAGTTTGATGGCAATTTAAAATAATAACCGTCCCAAGAAAATCTTCTATTATTAGCAAGTTCCTGTTTAAGTACACCAAAATGATTAGCATTATTCCAATCAGCAAGTTTATTTTCTGACATAAGATACCATATTTCGCCAACATAGTCTGTACTATGAGGGAATGTATATGTTAATGAATAGCTATCATCTTCATTTTTAACTATTGTAACAGCCTCTTCAAGATTTGGATTACATTCCTGAGTATTATTTTCAAACTTATTGTTAGTATATACAGATGGAATACTTATTATTAAATGAGTTTTATCTGTATCAATGTATAATGTCTGTTTTGCAGTATTAGCTATATTTTGTGACATATACCACTCATTTGTTTCCGGAGAAATATACCTCATTTCAAATGTAGTACCAGGAATATTAATACTTTCACTATATCTTTCCTCTGTTGTAGTGTTAAAGTTATATCTCTTAATGGTAAATTTATCGTTATTTATAAAGTTAAATGTTTTCTGCTTAACAGTTTTTTCAGCAGTATTTTCAATAATTTCTTCCTTTATTTCAGGTTCAGTTATAGCCTTCCATTTATCTTTAAATGTATTTTTAACTACATTATAAGCCTCTAAAGCATTGCCTGTAAGAGGATTACCATTTTTATCTTTAGGAATTTCTGTATAATTGTTAGTATTTATTGTAGTTATTTCAATATTTGATTCATACTTAGACTTATCAAATGCTGTTGTTGTTTCAGTTGTATTTTCTGTTGTTACTGTTGTTACAGTTGTTACCTCTGTGTTATTTTTTTTCTTAACACCTCTTGTTGATGATGAAATAGTCTGAAAA
>UQRG01000071.1 GCA_900543365.1 uncultured Eubacterium sp.
TTATGTAAAAATGTTATAATATTATAAAGAAAATTTAATTTTACAGGAGGTATTCATATGAAAAAAATAATAACAATAAGCCGAGAGTTTGGTAGTGGTGGTAGAACTATAGGTAGAAAAGTAGCAGAAAAATTAAGAATACCTTTTTATGACAAAGAGATTATTGAAAAAGTAGCAGAAAAATCTGGTTTATCTAAAAAGTATATAGAGGAAAAAGGAGAGTACTCACCATCTAAGAGTATATTTTCATATTCTTTTTTAGGAAGGAATATTGATGGTGTTTCCGTTGAAGATTACATAATTAGTACTCAAAGAAAAATTATCATTGATATTGCTAATGAAGGACCTTGTGTAATTGTTGGTAGGTGTGCTGACTTTATACTTAGAAATAGAGATGATGTGTTTAATGTATTTATACATTCAAGCATTGAAAAAAGGGCTGAAAGAATTGTAAAAATTTATGGTGAAACTGATAAATCTCCTAAAAAACGACTTGAAGAAAAGGATAAAAAGAGAAGTATAAATTATAAGTATTGTACTGATAGAGTTTGGGGAATGTCACAAAATTATGATATTTCACTTAATAGTGGTGAAATTGGTATTGAAAACTGCGTGGAAATTATTACTGAACTTGTAAAGGTATTATAATATATTTGATAACAAAGGCTGTTGAGAATGTGTTAAAATCATATTTTCCAACAGTCTTTTATTTACATTTATTGCATTAATTATAAAAATATGTTATGATTAAATCATTAAATGTGGGAGTGTATAATTATGATTTATGAAGTTTTTAAAGAAGAGGAAACTAAACAAATAGGCTTTAATATGGGTCAAAATGCAAAAACTGGAGAAATATATTGCTTAAAAGGCGATTTAGGTGTTGGTAAGACAGTTTTTACTAAAGGTTTTGCACAAGGCTTAGGAATAACAGATTATATTACAAGCCCAACTTTTACTATTGTAAATGAATACAAATCAGGTAGAATTCCATTTTATCATTTTGATGTTTATAGAATAGGTGATTCTGATGAAATGTATGACATTGGTTGTGACGAATATTTCTTTGGTTATGGTGTTTGCCTTATTGAATGGGCAGAGCTTATTGAAGATATTTTACCAGATAATGTTAAGTGGATAGAAATAACAAAAGATTTAAATGTTGATGATGTTAATTATAGAAAAATAGAGGTAAGATAAAATGAAAATACTGGCTTTAGATACAACTGGGCTTGTAGCAAGTGTTGCATTGGTTGATGAAAATAAGACTATTGCTGAATTTACTACAAATTATAAAAAGACACATTCACAGACTATTATGCCTATGATTGAAGAACTTGCTAAAATGGTAGACCTTGACCTTAATGATTTGGATTATATTGCTTGTTCAAGTGGTCCCGGTAGTTTTACTGGTCTTAGAATTGGTGCGGCAACTGCTAAAGGTCTTGCTCACGGTTTAGATAAAAAGATTATTCCAGTGCCAACTCTTGATGGTCTTGCTTACAATTTGTCAGAGTGTAGCAAACTTGTTGTACCTATTATGGACGCTAGAAGAAATCAAGTTTATTCAGCTATATATAGTAATATAAATGGTCTGGAAAGAATAAGTGATTATATGGCTTGCGATATTAAAGAACTTCTTGATATGGTAATTGAAATTGATGAAAATGCTGTATTTTTAGGTGATGGAGTGCCTGTATTTAAAGATAAAATTGCTGAGTTTAATACTGGCTTTAAGTTTGCTTCACAAAGTGCCAATATGCAAAGAGCATCTTGTGTAGGCACTTTAGCTATGGAAAGAATTAATGAGGCTATAAGTCCTAATGACTTTGAAATTTTATATTTGAGAAAATCACAAGCAGAAAGAGAATTGGAAGAAAAAAATGAAAATAGAGTTAATGAATAAAAATCATATTGATGGTATAATGGAAATAGAAAAAGATAGTTTTGCTATACCTTGGACTAGAGCGTCTGTTGAAAAGGAGTTAATAAACAAATTTGCTTATTATGTTGTTGCAATAGAGGATAACAATGTTTTAGGCTATGGTGGTATGTGGCATATTGTAAATGAAGGTCATATTACTAATATTGCTGTTCATAAGAATCATAGACAAAAAGGTATAGGTAATGCTATAATTAATGCTCTTGTTGATATTGCTAAAGAAAAGGAAATGATGGGGCTTACTCTTGAAGTAAGAAAAAGCAATGAGTCTGCTTTAGCTCTGTATAAGAAAAATGGATTTAAGCTTGAGGGAATTCGTCCTGAATATTATGAGGATAATAAAGAAGATGCCTATATTATGTGGAAGTATTTAGTTCCAGAGGAGGAAGTAATAGGCTGACGGAGGTGTTGTAATGATTAAGAAATTGAAATATAATGAATTAAAGAAATTTTGCAGAAATAAGGAAATAAATATTGATAATAGTAAATATACTGACCATTTAATTGGTCAGCCTAATGGTGCAGAGGCTCTTGAGTTTGGTTTAAATGTTAAGAGTAAGGGTTATAACATATATCTTGCTGGTTTGTCTGCTAGTGGCAAAACTACTTATGCTGAAAAATTTGCTAAAGATTTGGCTGTTAAAGAAAAAACCCCTGATGATATGTGTTATGTTTTAGATTTTGAAAAGCCATCTGTTCCTAAGTTACTTAAGTTAAGGGCTGGTACAGGTAAGGAATTTAAAGCTGATATGGAGGAATTTATAAATCAGTTAAGTATAGAAATTCCTAAAGTCTTTTCATCAGCAAAATATAGTGATGACAAGGATAGAATAATTAAAACTTATCAGAAGAAAAAAGATGAGGCATTAAAAGAGCTTACTGAAGAAGCTAAAAAATATAATTTTGGTGTTAAAACAAGTAGCAATGGTGGTATATATTTTCTTCCTATAGTAGATGGCAAAACTATAGGAGAGGAGGAATACGAGGAGCTTTCAGAAGAAGAAAAGGAAGAAATAAATGAAGGTTCTGATGAGGTACACGAGCTTGCTAATTCTACAATGAAATATGTTCGTGACCTTGACAAAAAGGCAACTGCTGAAATTGAAAATATGGATTATACTACGGGTTTATTTACAGTAGGTCATTTTCTTACACCAATTCAAGGCAAATATGTTGATAATAATGATGTTAGTCAGTATTTGTTAAAGGTCAAGGAAGATATACTTGATAATATTGATTTGTTTTCAGATAACGAAGAAGACGGCAATGACGACCCTCTTGCTGCAATGATGCCTTGGAATTTAAAAAAGAGTACCAATGAGATATTTGAAAAATATAGTGTTAATTTAATTGTTGATAATAGCCAATTAAATGGAGCACCGGTTATTGTAGATTACAATCCAACTTATGCCAATTTAATTGGTGAAGTTGAATACGAAAATGAAAATGGCAATCTTACTACTGATTTTATGAAGATTAAAGCTGGTCTTTTGCATAAGGCAAATGGTGGTTATCTTATTTTCCACGCATCAGATTTGTTGACTAATGCTTTTGCTTGGGATACATTAAAACGAGCTTTAATTACAAACAAAGTTACTATTGAGCCTTTAAAGGAATATCAGTTTGGTGGTATTACTGTTGCAGGTATTCAGCCAGAATCTGCCGATATTAATGTTAAAGTAATCGTAGTAGGTTCAATGTATTATTATGAACTTTTAAAGCAATATGATGATGACTTTTCTAAGTTATTTAAAATTTGTGCATTATTTGATTATGAAATGGATTTTTCAGAAGAAAATATTAATGCAATGCTTGGTTTTGTTAAGAACTATTGTATAAAAAATGAGCTTTTACCTATAGAGGATAATGCTCTTTGTGAAATTTTGGAATATTCTGTTAGGCTTGCTGAAAGACAGGATAAACTAACTACAAGATTTGGACTTATATGTGATATTTTAGCTGAAGCAGATGCTTGGGCAAAACTTGACAATGCAAATTCTATTGATAGTAAGTATATATCAAAGGCAATAAATAAGTCAATGGAAAGAGTAAACATTTATGCTAAAAAATATAGCAAAATGATTTCTAACAATGAAATTATGATTTCTACAGAAGGTCAGGCAGTAGGTCAGATTAATGGTCTTTGTGTAATGGAAATGGGAGATTATACCTTTGGTATGCCTACGAGAATAACTGCAAGCACATATACTGGCAAGGCTGGCATTGTTAATATAGAAAAAGAGGCAGAAATGAGCGGTTCAATTCACGATAAGGGTATGCAAGTTTTAATTGGATATCTAGGTGGAAAGTATGCCCAAAAAAATCCTTTAACATTAAGTTGCAGAGTTTGTTTTGAACAAAGTTATAATGGTGTAGATGGCGATAGTGCATCATCAACAGAAACTTATGCTATTATTTCCAGCCTTAGTGAGTGTCCTATTAATCAGGAGCTTGCTGTAACAGGTAGTATGAATCAAAAAGGTGAAATTCAACCAATAGGTGGTGTTACTTATAAGATTGAGGGCTTTTTTGATGTTTGCAATGAAAGAGGTCTTACAGGAAGTCAAGGATGTATAATACCTGCAACTAATGTTAAGGATTTAGTTCTTAAAGATGAAATTATTTCTGCTGTTAAAGAAGGTAAATTCCATATTTATGCTATTGATAGTATTGATGATGGTATTGAACTATTAATGGGTAAAAAAGCTGGTAAAAAACTTGCAAATGGTGGGTATAGTAAGGATAGTGTTCATTATTTAGTAGAAAATAAGTTAAAGAATTATTATAGAAGGGCAAGTGAAAATTAATAATATATAAAATGTTTAAATATAATAGTGTAGAATTTAAATATTCTATACTATTAATATAAGTATGGAAAATCCAATCAAGGGTATGGGAAAAATTTTCTGTAAATTAGTTTTCTATGATAATTACAATAATTAATTATATGGTGATTGAGCAGAACTCTGCTTAACCACCGATAATTGTACTATAGCAACCAAAATCAGGTATGTTAAGAGCACCCTCGTAGAGGGTGTTCATTTTACCCTTGATATTCTGATTTTTAGTGCTATTTTTCGATTCTGTCACCGTACATAATGCTCTATTTGCCGTATACCTTGCCCCAGTTTCTAAGTGGGAGAGTCCATTTTTTGATAGCCTCAAATGTGGCAAGATAAAGAGCTTTCAGCAAGGATGTATCACTTGAAAATATGCTCCTTTGTCTATTTAATTGCTTATAGCTACTAGCAACACTTAGAAATCATTGATAATTTCAAGGGATGTTTTATATCCAATACATTTCCTAGGTCGGTTATTTATCAAATTAAGTTTTTCACTTAATTTTAGTCAATGACATTTTACCACAGAATTTATCGTATGACTTTTTCTTTTTTATCTGTTGCACTTGTTGTTATAAATTAGCTGTAAAAAATATTGATAAATCAGAAAATATATAATATAATAGTAATAGATTAAATGATAAAGGAAACTCTATCTTGAGACATAGTAATCAATATGATAATTTTGTTGTTACTGTAAGTTTTAAGAATGAAATGCCTACACAAGAAGAAACTAGCCAGTTAAAAAATGAAATTAAACATATTCTATTATCAATTTTTTCCCAAAGTAAAGAAGGCTAATAAATACGCAAACAGAGAGATTTATACTTATCTCTCTGTTTTTTTTAACTGTTTTTTTAAAGCACCTTAAAAACTTACCTATTTGAAGTATGACACATAATATAAATATGCTTTGATTGTATAATTCAAACATAGTTAATTATTAGAAAGGATATATAAAAAATGGAAAAGTATAAAAAAATAGTCAGAATGTTATTGAGAGTTAGTTCTAATCAACAATTAGAAGCCGATGGAGATCTATCTATTCAGAGAAAACTGGTTAAAGAATATATTACTTCTCATTCAAATTGGACATTAGACACAAAGGAATATTTTGAAGGTAGTAAGAGTGGCTATAAAAACTCAGTAACAGAGAGAGATGTTTTGCAACAAGCACTTCAAGATGCAATAAAGAAAGAATATGATGTGCTTGTTGTATATAAGGATGATAGAATAGGAAGACGAATGTGGGAAATCGGTGCTTATGTTATGCAATTAAAAAGTTATAATGTAGATATTTATACAGTAAAAGATGGTTGTATTTCACCAGATACCGATGATATTATGGGTCAGATGATGCTTGCTTTACGTTATGGTAATGCACAAAAAAGTAGTTCTGATACAGGAATGAGAGTTAAAGATACGGCTCAAAAATTAGTTCAGCAAGGTAAGTTTATGGGAGGTAAAGCTCCTTACGGATATGAACTTGTATTGTCAGGAGAAATAAGTAAACACGGAAGAGCTTTAAAAAAATTAAAAGTTGTTAAAGAGAAAGCATATATAGTTAAATATATATATGAACTAGCATATACCAAAGATTATGGCTTTCAAAAAATTGCAAAAATTCTTAATTTGGACGAATACTATTCTAAATATGCTCCAAATGACTATTGGAAAGCTGGCACAATTAGAAGTATTTTAACTAATCCTGTTTACACAGGATATGTTGCATATAAAAGAAGAGAACGCGTAGGGGGAAAATACTACAAAATAAATGATGAAGATTGGATTAAATCTGAAACTAAAAACGAAAGTATTGCTATTATTGACGAAGACTTTTGGAATGAAGTTCAACGAAAAAGAAAATTGAGGAGTAAGGCATATATAAAAAAAATAAATAGCGAAGAATATAATTTAATTAAAAAAAATGATGGTATTTTGCCATTAATTGATGTAGCTTATTGTGGGTACTATGGAGTTAAATTAACTAATGGTAACAGTTACAGCTATTGGAAAATTAAAGAAACAGGGGAAAAACGAGCAAGCAAAAAGGCAAATTACAAATGTCAAAATACTTGGAAAGGAGTTCCACACAAAGATAATGTAAAAGTGCAGTTGTTTCCTGCTGAAAAAATAGAATCTATAGTTTTTTCGGAAATTTGTAAATATCTTGATGAATTATTAAAAAACATTAACTTGTCTGAAGATATAATAAAAATAGAAAATACAGAGTATGAGAAATTAAACAATTTATTAAGCAGTTATAAAGACGAGCTATCAAAAACGCAAAAAGGAATCTCGGTTATGGAAGAACATATACCAGATGCTATGACAGGAGAATATGTTTTGTCACTTGAACAATTGGCAAGTGCAATACAAAAACATAAAAATAAACAAAATGAAATTAAAGAAAAAATCAATCATATTAAAGAACAATTAGATACAATAGAAAAATCAAGAAATAATATTGATGCTTTAAAAAATGATATTCCACAATGGAAAGATAT
>UQRG01000072.1 GCA_900543365.1 uncultured Eubacterium sp.
TAACGAAACTTCTTTATTAAATAAATTATTTAGCAACAATATTACAAATTCTGCCAGGAACATAAATTTCTTTAATAATGTTACCAGTAATTTTATCACCAAGAGCTTCCTTAGCAGCTACAAGAACAGTATCTTTATCAGCATCAGCAGCTACAGTAATATTTGCTCTAACTTTACCATTAAGCTGAACTGCTATATTAACTGTATCCTCAACAAGCTTAGATTCGTCGCAAGTTGGCCAAGTTGAACGGAATACAGATTCCTTATGACCAATAACTTCCCAAATTTCCTCAGCAATATGAGGAGCAAATGGTGAAAGAAGTACAGCAAGAGCATCAAGTGATGATTGGTCCACACCGTTGGACTCCTTAGCAGCAGCAATAAGTTTATTAGTAAATTCCATAAAGCCAGAAACAACAGTGTTGAGAGTAAGAGCTTCAAGTCTATTAGTGATTTCATAAATCATCTTGTTTTTAGCTTTTTCAAGGGCTGGAGTAGGGTCAATAATCTTGTCTTTATATTCATCAACAAACTTCCAAACCTTATTGAGGTATCTATATACACCATCAATACCATTATCATCCCATTCAGAGTCTAACTCAGGTGGTCCAATAAATAATTCGTACATTCTTAATGAGTCGCAACCGTAGTTTTCAACTGTTTCATCAGGAGAAACTACATTCCCTTTATTCTTGCTCATTTTAGCACCGTCTTTAGTAATCATACCTTGATTAAATAATCTCTTAAAAGGTTCATCAAAGTCAACTACACCAATATCGTGTAAGAATTTAGTGTAAAATCTCGCATAAAGCAAGTGGAGAACAGCGTGTTCAACACCACCAACATACATATCAACAGGCATCCATTTCTTGAGAGCCTCTTTGCTTGCAAGCTCCTTGTCATTGTGATTATCAGTATATCTTAAGAAATACCAAGAAGAACCAGCCCACTGTGGCATTGTGTTAGTTTCTCTCTTAGCAGGCCCACCACAACAAGGACACTTAACATTTACCCAATCCTCAATAGCAGCAAGTGGAGATTCACCGGTATCAGTTGGCTTGTAACTTTCAACATTAGGAAGAATAACAGGTAAATCTTCTTCTGGAACAGGAACTACACCACACTTTTCGCAGTGAATAAGAGGAATAGGCTCACCCCAATACCTTTGTCTTGAAAATACCCAGTCACGAAGTTTGTAGTTTACAGTCTTTTTACCAAAGCCTTTTTCTTCCATATAATCTGGAACTTTAGCCTTAGCATCTTCTGATTTCATACCATTGAATTCACCTGAATTAATCATTATACCAGGTTCAGTATAAGCCTCAGTTAATTCAGATTCCTTACCGTCTTTGCTGATTACCTGAATAATAGGCAAGTCAAACTTCTTAGCAAACTCAAAATCTCTGTCATCGTGAGCAGGTACACACATAATTGCACCAGTACCATAATCAGCTAAAACATAGTCAGAAACCCAAATAGGAGTTTTAGCACCGTTTAATGGATTAATACCATAAGCACCAGTAAATACACCAGTTTTTTCCTTATCTGTCATTCTGGATACATTAGACTTTGTACTTGCTTCATAAATATACTTTTCCATTGTATCTTTATATTCAGGAGTAGTAATATCCTTAATAATAGCGTGTTCTGGAGCAAGTACCATAAATGTTGCACCATAAAGAGTGTCTGGTCTAGTAGTGTAAACTTTAATTGACTTGTCAGTACCATCAACTGGAAAATCGATTTCAGCACCATAACTTCTGCCAATCCAGTCAGTCTGCATTTTCTTAACCTTTGAAGGCCACTCAAGCTTGTCGAGGTCATTTAATAATCTTTCAGCATACTTAGTAATTCTAAGCATCCATTGTCTTAAATTTTTCTTTGTTACCTGAGAACCACAACGGTCGCAAACACCGTTAGTAGCTTCTTCGTTAGCTAATACACATTTACAGTTAGGACACCAGTTAAGTGGCATTTCCTTTTCATAAGCCAGACCATTTTTAAACATCTGAATGAATATCCACTGAGTCCATTTATAGTAGTTAGGGTCAGTAGTATTAATTTCTTTATCCCAATCATAAATTGCAGCAATATCGTTAACCTGTCTTTTGATGTTAGAAATACTCTTTTGAGTAGCAACTGATGGGTGAGTACCAGTTTTAATAGCATAGTTTTCAGCAGGTAAACCAAAAGCATCCCAACCCATTGGATGGAGAATTTCGTATCCCTGTAAAAGCTTGTATCTACTAACAACATCAGAAAGAACATAACCTCTCCAGTGACCTACATGTAAACCGTTGCCTGATGGATATGGGAACATATCAAGGCAGTAATATTTAGGCTTGTCAGTATTAGTAGGATTTACTGGATTTTCTTCCCATCTGGCACGCCATTTTTTTTCAATTTCTTTATAATTGTATTTTGTGCTCATTTAATATTTCCTCCATAGTAATATTAATTAAATATTATACACCTTAAAAGAGGAAAATTCAAGTATAATTGTAATTTTTAGTTGGTATATGTTATAAATGCTTTTTTATAAGTTTAATCAATAATATAATTACCGATATGATAATTGCAATAATTCCAATTAGAATAGCTATGTTTAAAAGTTGTAATACTATTTGAAAAATAGTAATGATGAAAAATCCATAAAATGCTTCCTTTCTCTTTTTTATTATATTATAACATAAATTGTTTATATGTAAAAGAAGTGTTGCCTTATATACAATTAGCAACACTCTATAATATTAAATTTGCCTAATTTTAGGTTCAATAGATTCAGGTCTTGGATTGTGAGTTTGGTTTTGATTTACAGGCTTTACACTTTGGGTTACATTGTTAAACTTTTCAAGATTTTTCTTTTCGTTTAATTTCATTTCTTTATCTTTATCCATAATATCACCTCATAATTATTATGGATAGAAAAAAGGACAATTATTTGTATAATTTTAGATAAATTTTATTCCTCTAAAAAGGCATTTAAAACATTTAATGTTCTATCTTCATTATCAAGCATTGGTACAAAACCAACATAACAGCCTTTATCTTGATACAAATTATATTTTTTTAATAAAGCAGAATTGCTAATATTTATAGCCATTGGTTTATTTTCTTTTGAATAAGGGTCATTGGCATACATTATTTTACCTTTCTTATCTAGTTTAGCAATTTGCTCTTGTGATAAATAGTCACTTAAAGGTGTCATATATTCAGCATCAATAAACATTTGTATTTTTTCTTTATCACTCATAAGCAAATGAAATTGTGAATTATAAATATATGTGTTAAATTTTTGATTTAATTCAGCTTCAACCATTACATCATTACTGTCTGAATAAAAGCTTTGAACATCAATGCTATACTCTTTATGGTCTAAATTAAATTTAGAATTAAGTTCTGATGTAAGTTTTTCAGTATCTTGCGTTGATAAAAATTGGTCATACATTGCTACACCACAATAAAGATTAGGGTGAGGCTTAATAAAAATAGTGTATATAAGTGAAACTAATAAACCTATTAAAAATATAACCATAAATATATGCAATTTATAATATATCCATATATGCTCAATTTTACCTTTAGTATTTAAATCTTTGTATGTCATTTTATTCCTCCACTTTTTGTGATGATATTTTTTGTATTGCTCTAGGTAAAACGTCTTTTGCTGTTCCCCAAGGAGCATCTTTGTAATTATGGTCGAATTTATTTGTAAAATGGTCAACTTCTTTCTCTAGTCTTTTTATATTTTCAATTTCCAAGGTAATTATTGTGTTTATAAATAAATTATATTCATTTCCTTTTAGTTTTTTATCTGCCATATCAATAAGCGTTGCAAAATGTTCAATGCAAAAACCTTTTGAATTTTTTACTTTTTCTTTTATGTCATTGTCTTTTTTCCACATATAAAAAAATGTGTCGAAATATCTATCCATACTTGCTGTTATTTTATTGCAAATATAACAGCTTTCTGCTATATTATTAATGTAAGGTGTGACTTTGTTTTCTACTGTTTTAGAAAATAAGCCTTTCTTTTTGTTAGATTTTAAATTATTTGAAAGATTTTCGATGTCAGCATTTATTTTTTGAATATGACTTTGTAACATTAAAGCTAACCCAAGTCTATTTTGTTTTTTATACATCATAGAATAATGCTTTTGACAGAAACCGATTTTATTAGTCTCCATACGAATGTTATCTTCCATATATGATGAACCTAGCATATAATCAAGGGCTTCTTTTTCAAGTTTATTATACATATTGCAGAAAGGACATTCTCCACCCTCTTCAAATCCGTCATTAACAGGAATGGTATATATCTGTTGATTCATTTATATCACCTCTATGAGATTATAACATTAATTAGTAAAAATTGAAAGGAAAATAAAATGAAATATTCAGAACTTAATAATAGATTAACAATTACTGATTTAGACTCCTTTAACATAGAAGAAATACTAGAATGTGGACAGTGTTTTAGATTTGAAAAAACTGATGATTTAGAATATAAAATTGTCGCAATGGGTAAAGTGCTTAATATTAAGCAAAGTGATAATATAGTTGAAATGTATCCTTGTACATTGTCAGACTTTGAAAGCATTTGGTTTGACTATTTTGACTTGTCAACAGATTACAATGGTATTAAGTTAGAACTTGCTAACAGTGATAATATTATGAAAAAAGCTGTTGAATATGCTGGTGGTATAAGACTACTAAATCAAGAACCTTATGAATGTCTTTTGAGTTTTATTATTTCTCAAAATAATAATATTCCTAGGATTAAAAGTATAATAGGTAGAATGGCAGAAAATTATGGCAAAAAAATAGGAGATGATTATTTGTTTCCAACATTAGAAGAACTTAATGTTGCAAATGAAGAAGATTTGTTTGCTTTAAGGATGGGTTTTAGAGCAAAGTACATAAGGGATTGTTTAGATAAACTTTCATTAGGAGAAGTGGATTTAAGTATTATTGATACCTTGTCAACAGATAGTCTTTTAAAATTACTTCTTAAAATAAAGGGTGTAGGGCAAAAGGTAGCTGATTGTACGATGCTTTTTTCTATGGGAAGGAGAGAGGTTTTTCCTACAGATGTATGGGTTAAAAGAGTTATGGAGCATTTGTATTTTAATGGAGAAGATACAAATATTAAATTAATCCATTCCTTTGCTAAAGAAAAATGGGGCAATTTAGCTGGCTATGCACAACAGTATTTGTTTTATTATGCTAGGAGTTTGAAAATTGGGACAGATAAGGGGAAAAAGTAATGTTTGGAACAATAGTAAATACAGCTGCAATTATTGTAGGTGCATTTTTAGGTTTAATTATAAAGGGAAAGTTCAATAAAAGATTTCAAGACATTACTAATCAAGCTACAAGTCTTGCTGTAATTATTGTAGGATTATCAACTACTTTTAAAAGAATGCTTTTTGAGCCGTGTAATTCTGTTTTGTTTGTTGTTAGCCTTGTAGTTGGTGGAATAATAGGAACTTTAATAGGTGTTGAAAGTAAAATGAAAAAGATAGGTGACTTTATAGAAAGTAGGTGCAAATGTGGAGAGGATGCAATATCAAAGTCCTTTGTAGCTGCTAGTATACTGTACTGTACAGGCAGTATGGCTATTATGGGTTCTATTGAAAGTGGAATTAATCACGATTATGCGATACTTTTTACTAAAAGCATTATGGACGGTATTTATTCTGTTATTTTTGCTTCAACACTTGGAATAGGTGTTGCTTTTTCTGCTGTATCTGTATTTTTATATCAAGGGGCAATAACTATTCTTGCTGGTTTTGCCCAACCTTATTTAACAGGAGATATTATGAGAGAAATTTCTATCGTTGGTGGTATTCTAATTGCAGGAATAGGTATAGATATGCTTGGTATAAGGAAAATTAATGTTGGTAATCTTTTACCAGCTGTTTTTGTTCCAGTAGTTTATTATGTTTTTATATATTTATTTAATTGATTTAATTAGAAATAAAACTCGTAAAAAAAATTATTAAAAGCTGTTGACAAAATTTAGTTGTTGTGGTATATTATGAGTATAGGTTAGCACTCAATATAAATGAGTGCTAACAAATGGAGTTTTGAAATTTATATTTGTTAATATTTTAAGGAGGAATTGTATTATGAGTTTAAGACCATTAGGTGACAGAGTTGTGTTAAAACAGTTAGAGGCTGAAGAAACTACTAAGGGTGGTATTATTCTTACTACTCAAGCTAAAGAAAAGCCACAGGAGGCTGAAGTAATTGCTGTTGGACCTGGTGCTGTTGTGGACGGTAAGGTAGTTCCTATGGAAATCAAGGTTGGCGAAAAGGTTATTTATTCTAAGTACGCAGGTACTGAAGTTAAGCTTGATGGTGAAGAATATATTGTTGTTAAGCAAAGTGATATTCTCGCTGTTGTAGAGTAATTTATAATATATTTTTGATAAATTTAGGAGGTAAGTTGTATTATGGCAAAGCAGATTAAATATGGTGTTGAAGCTAGAAAGGCTTTAGAAAACGGTGTAAATCAGTTAGCAGATACTGTAAAGGTTACTTTAGGACCTAAGGGTAGAAATGTAGTTCTTGATAAAAAGTTTGGTACACCACTTATTACTAACGATGGTGTAACTATTGCTAAAGATGTTGAACTTGAAGACCCATTTGAAAATATGGGTGCTCAACTTGTTAAGGAAGTTGCAACTAAGACTAACGATGTTGCTGGTGATGGTACTACTACTGCTACTGTTCTTGCTCAGGCTATGATTCAGGAAGGTCTTAAGAATATTGCAGCTGGTGCAAATCCTATTATCTTAAGAAAAGGTATGGCAAAGGCTACTAATGCAGCTGTTGAAAAGATTAAGTCATTAAGTCAGAAAGTTGCTGGTAAGGAACATATTGCGATGATTGCTTCAATTTCTGCTGCTGATGATGAAGTTGGTAATATGATTGCTGATGCTATGGAAAAGGTTTCTAATGATGGTGTTATTACTGTTGAAGAATCTAAGACTATGAAGACAGAACTTGACCTTGTTGAAGGTATGCAGTTTGATAGAGGTTATTTATCAGCTTATATGTCAACTGATATGGATAAGATGGTAGCTAACCTTGATAATCCATATATCCTTATTACTGACAAAAAGATTTCTAATATTCAGGAAATTTTACCAATTCTTGAACAGATTGTTCAGTCTGGTAGCAAACTTTTAATTATTGCTGAAGATGTAGAGGGTGAAGCTCTTACTACATTAATTGTTAATAAGTTAAGAGGTACTTTCAATTGTGTAGCTGT
>UQRG01000073.1 GCA_900543365.1 uncultured Eubacterium sp.
ATATGTCTTTGTCAAGCAAGTCTGGTAAGGCTGAATTGCTTGAAGCTCAAAAAACACTTATTTCTGAATACAATAGGCTTAAGTCTTGCAATTTAAGCCTTGATATGTCAAGAGGTAAGCCAGCTGCTGCACAGCTTGATTTATCAAACGGTATTCTCACATCACCTATTAACAATTATATTAATTGTGAGGGCAATGATGTACGAAATTACGGTATTTTAACAGGTATAAAAGAATGTCGTGAACTTTTTTCAAAATTACTCGATATTAAAGAAGATAATATTATTATTGGAGGTAACTCCTCTCTTAACTTAATATATGATGCTATAGCAAGATATTACATATTTGGTAAATTAGGTCAAAAACCTTGGTCTAAACTTGATAAGGTAAAATTTCTCTGTCCTGTCCCTGGATATGACAGACATTTTGCAATCTGTCAAGAATTTGGTTTTGAAATGATTAATATTCCTATGGATGAAAATGGTCCTGATATGGATATGGTTGAAAAGCTTGTTAAAGAGGACGAAAGCATTAAGGGTATTGTTTGTGTACCTCTTTATTCTAATCCTGGTGGAGTTTGTTACAGTGACCAAGTTGTTGAAAGACTTGTTAAAATGGATACCGCGGCTAAAGATTTCACCATTATATGGGACAATGCCTATGGTATACATCATGTATATAAGGAAGTAAAACTTGCCAATATATTTAAGTTAGCTGAAAAATATGATACTGATGACAGAATACTTTATTTCTTCTCAACATCTAAGATTACTTTCCCTGGTTCTGGTGTTGCATTTGTAGCATCTGGTGACAAGGCTATTGAAGAAATTAAAAAGCGTTTTGGCATTATGACCATTGGTTATAATAAAATTAATCAGCTTAGGACATACAACTTCTTTAAAACACCTGAGGGTATGATGGCACATATGAAAAAATTAGGTGCTATGCTTAGAGAAAAATTTGATGTTGTATTGAGTAGACTTGAGAAGGAGTTTGGCAATAGCGACCTTCTTACTTGGATTAAACCTAATGGTGGTTACTTTATTTCTGTAGACACAATTCCAAACTGTGCCAAAGAAACTGTAAGACTTGCAAAGGAATGTGGTCTTATACTTACAAATGCAGGTTGTTCTTACCCTTATGGTAAAGACCCTTTTGACAGCAACATTAGAATTGCTCCATCTTATCCTACCGTTTCTGACCTTGAAAAGGCAATGGATGTATTTTGCGTTTGTGTTAAGTTGGCAGCAGTTAATGAATTATTAAAATAACAATAAGGAGATTAAAAATGACAAAGTTAAATGAAAATTATTTAAATGTAAAAGATAGTTATCTTTTCTCTGAAATTGCTAAAAGAGTAAATAAATTTACTGCAGAAAACCCAGATAACAAGGTAATTAGACTTGGTATTGGTGATGTTACATTACCATTAAGCAAGTCTGTTATTAAAGCTTTACACGAAGCTGTTGATGAAATGGGTAATGCTGCTACATTTAAGGGTTATGGTCCTGAGCAGGGTTATGACTTTTTAAGAAATGCTATTAAGGACTACTATGCTAGAAATGGTGTAGAAATTGAGGCTGATGAAATATTTGTATCTGATGGCGCAAAGTCTGATACAGGTAATATTACAGACCTTTTTGCTGTAGATAATACTGTACTTGTTCCAGACCCGGTTTACCCAGTATATGTTGATACTAATACTATGAATGGTAGAAAGATTATTTATATGGATGCTAATCCTGAAAATAACTTCCTTGCTATGCCAGACCCTAGTGTTCACGCTGATATTATTTACCTTTGCTCTCCAAACAACCCTACTGGTGCTGTATATAATAAGGAGCAGTTAAAGGCTTGGGTTGATTATGCTAAGGCAAATAATGCAATTATTCTTTTTGACTCTGCATATGAGTGTTTTATTACAGATGAAACTTTACCTAGAAGTATATTTGCTATTGAAGGTGCTAAGGATTGTTGTATTGAGTTCTGTTCACTTTCTAAGACTGCTGGTTTTACTGGCACAAGATGTGGTTACACAGTAGTTCCAAAGGCTCTTAAGTTTAAGGCTAGTGATGGTACAGAAATGTATCCAAATAAGATGTGGAATAGAAGACAGACAACTAAATTTAATGGTGTACCTTATATAGTTCAGAAAGCTGCAGCTACTGTATTCAGTGTTGAAGGTATGCAGGAAGCTAAGGCTATGATTGATACTTATAGAGTAAATGCTAAAATTATTGCTGACACTATGGACGAACTTGGTGTTAAGTATTTTGGTGGTGTAAATTCTCCTTACATTTGGTTTGAGTGTCCATTTGGAATGTATAGTTGGGATTTCTTTGATAAGATGCTTAATGAAATTCAAGTTGTTGGTACTCCAGGTGCTGGTTTTGGTAAGAACGGTGACAACTACTTTAGACTTACAGCATTTAACAACAAGGAAAATACTGTTGAGGCTATGGAAAGATTTAAGACTTTATTTAACAAATAATTTATACAAATTAAGGAGTGTCAAAAATGACACTCCTTTTTATATAACTATTATTCATAATATTTACAATTTTTACCCTGCCAACTATTCCTATTAATAAACTCTTTAGATATAGAATTTAAAACTTTTCTTTTATTTAAACTCCACCAAGGTTCAAAAAGTTCAGCCTTGTTGGCATCACCAGTTATTCTATGTATGACTATGTTTTGAGGTATACTTTCAATAATATTTACAACTGTATCAACATATTCCTCAAGAGTAAATATACTAAAGGGGTTTTCACTATACAAATCATAAAGAGCAGTACATTTAATAATATGCAAAAGCTGGAGTTTAAGTCCTTTTGTACCACAATTTACAGCATAGTTTACACTATTAAGCATATCTTCATAGTTTTCCCCAGGTAAGCCAAGTATAATGTGGGTAACTGTATCTATACCAATTTTGTTTAGATTTTCTATAGCTTGTTTATACACAATATTTTCATAATATCTGTTTATAATGTTAATACTTTCTTCTTTGCTTGTTTGCAATCCTAATTCAACACATATATAAACTTTTTTTGAAAGTTCCTCTAATAATAACAAAATATCATTATTTATGCAATCAGGTCTTGTGGCAATAGAAAGGGCAACTACATCATCGCAAGCTATTGCCTCATTATAAAGTTGCCTTAACTTATCCACTGGAGCATAAGTATTAGTATAGGCTTGAAAATACATCATATATTTACCTTTAGACCATTTTTCTGACATTTTTTCTCTCATTTGTGAATATTGTTCTTTAATAGAAAGACTTCTGCTGCCAGCAAAGTCCCCTGAACCTTTACCACTGCAAAATATACAGCCTTTATTTGAAAGAGTACCATCTCTATTAGGACAAGTAAAACCTCCGTCAATAGCTAGTTTTATAATTTTTTCACCAAAGATTTTTTTATAATAATCATTGGCAGAATAAAAAGGGTGTCTTGAATTAAACATTTATAGCTACTCCTTTGTCTATAGAATAAATTATACATTCCTTAACTTTTTTGCCGGTACTTTCTTCAAGAGCTTCCTTGTAAAGGTCTAACTGTATTTTATATTTTTGAGCTAATGTTGAAAGTCCACCAAATACCTTATCAGTTTTATAATCGACTAAAACTATTTCCTTATTTTCTACAAAGTAAAGGTCAATAATACCGTGAACAACAAGATTTTCATTACTATTGGCATATTCTTTAAGTCTTGATGCTTTAATAGACATAACAAAAGGAGCTTCCTTAAATACATAATCTGCGGACTTTACTCTAGTATATAATTGAGAATTTAAAAATAAGTCAATTTTTTTAGTACTTATTACTTTAGCTTCTTCTAATGTTAAAATTTTTCTATTAAGTAAACTATTAATGAGTTCATTTGAATTTTCGTTATAATTAAACTCAATATTTTCCATAACTGTATGATATAATATACCTTTTTGAGTTGCTGATATATTAGTATTACTTTTAACAACTTGAGGCTTTATATCTATGTTTTGTATATAATAAGGTTCACTGTCATCATTTTGCATTTTTCTCTTAATTTCAGTAATAGAAATTTTAGATGGCAAGTTTACATCAGTATTATAAGGGTATTTATAACTAAGTTTACTACGGATTAAATTAGCATATTCGCCTTTGCCAGCTATTTTTTCTATATTATTTAAGTTGCTTATAGTGTCAATATTTTTTTCAGCATTAATACTTTCAAGAGAGTCAATATCTTCAACAGGTATCCATTTTTCTTTAAAAATATTATTAACATCAAAATCTTTTCTTTTAATAGCTGAAATTATCCAAAATAAAGGAGAATCTGCCATATTTCTAAAAGCTATAGGGAATAAAGTTTCACTTTCTTCGCAAAGGTCATAAAGTATTTCCATTTTATTATCCTTTGTTGTAGGAATTTTACTATTTGCTACACCAGTTATAATAAGTTTTTCTCTTGCTCTAGTTAAAGCAACATAAAGAAGTCGCAATGTTTCAGAATTTTCGTCAGCAGTATATTTTTCTAAAATAGTATCAAAAGGTGGTGTTTTATATCTTATTCTTTCTGTTTGGTCAATATATTTTAAGCCTATACCAAGTTCTCTATCATATATAAAGTTTTCTTTATAGCCATTATCTATTTTTTCGTGGAGCTGTGATACAAAAACAACGGGAAACTCAAGACCTTTGCTTTTGTGAATAGTCATAATTCTCACAACATCGTCATTTTCAGATAATGTTGATACTGTACTAACCATATCTTTATCTTCAACATCATCGCTTAAATCAATGTTAATATTATTAATAAAGCTATGTAAATCGTTATGATTTAATGATTCAAATTCCATTGCCTTTTCTTTAAAAAGTCTTAAATTATCTTGACCATTTTCTGATGAAATACCTACATAATAAAAATAGTTAGATTTTTCGTATATTTCAGTAATAAGGTCTGTAATAGAGTTATTAATTGCATAATCTCTGTAATAATTTATATCATTTAAAAATTTGTTAAGTATATCTGCTATTTTATTATCAGACTTTGCATATTCCTTTACAGAATTATAAAAAGGCATCTGTCTGTTATTTAACCTTAATGTTGTAATTTCATCAAATGTTAAAGCATAAATAGGGCTATGTAAAAGATTAATGATTTCAATATCATCAATAGGATTATCTATAACTTTAAGTAATGATATAATATTTTTAACTTCTGTTGTTTTATATAAAGGATTAGACTTTTCAAATATACAGCTTATGCCGGCAGAGTTAAGCTCATTATAAAATACTTCTGCATTAGTTCTTTTTCTAACAAGTATAACAATATCACTTTTTTTTACAGGTCTATAATTTTCATTATCTTTGTCATAAATATAAAGAGGTTTTGTATATAGCATATCATATATACGCTTTGCTACAATTTTAGCCTCACCAGTTTTAGCATCAAATTTATAATTTACTTCTTTCTGATTGCAAGTATCAGCAATAAGTAGCTCTGTATTTGTAGAAATATTTATATTACTATCTGGTTGAGGAAAGTTAGCTTTTGGGTTTAAGGCAACATCATCAGTATAATTAACATTACCTAAGTTCATATCCATAATTTGTTTGAATATAATGTTACAGGCATCTAAAACAACAGCTCTTGACCTATAATTTTCAGACAAAAGTATAAGTTGCTCTTTATCATTATCTCCTACATAGCTATTGTACTTATCCATAAATATTTTAGGCGTAGTTAGTCTAAATTTATAAATAGCCTGTTTAACATCACCTACCATAAATATGTTATTTCTTCCTTGCTCAATAGAGGAAACAGCAGTTAATATATCTTCTTGAAGATAGTTACTGTCTTGATATTCATCTATAATTATTTCTTTATACTTATTTTGATATTCTCTGGCAATATCGGTAGTTGTACCATTAGAATCTCTAAGTATGTTAAGGCAATAATGAGAAATATCATTAAAATCAGCTAACTGATTTTCCAGTTTAAGTTGTTTATATTCTTGGGTAAATAACTTTGTAGTTTTAACTAGCTGAATAACAATAGGTTTAATATTTTTATATAAAATTTCAACTTTTTCTTTTGACATACTAGCATAAGATAATGCATTATTAAGTTCTTTTTTGCTAAAAAAAACATAGCGTTTCATAAGAGCTACTTTTTCATTGTACAAGCCATCAAAATTTTTAGGATACCTAAGCTGAAAAGAAAGTTTTTGTTTTCTCAGTTCTTCTAGGCCACCTAATTTTAAAGCATTTTCAAAATCTTGAATAGCTAAATAAACCTTTTCAATAACACTAGGTTTGTCAAAATCTCTTAATATTTCAACAGCCTTATTTATATAAATTTTAGCATTATTAATAGCATCATTTACTTTTTTTATATTAGCTTTATACCATATACTATCATAAAAGCTATCAGCACTTTCGTATTTTTCTGTGCATTGGTCAAGCCATTTATTTGGATAAGGTGAGTTGTCAGCATATTCAAAAAGTTTATAAATCATTTTTTCTACATTATCATCCCTGTTTTTGTCACAAAACATATTGTAGAATTTATCAAAATCAGCGTTTTTTTCGGCTAAAAGTTTTTCAAAAACATTGTCTATAGCTTGCTTTTTTAATGTTACAGCTTCATTTTGAGTTATATTTCTATACCCCAAGTCTAAATCTATTTTATGAAAATTTTGTCTAATAACATTAGCACAAAATGAGTCAATAGTCGATATATTAGCTTTGTTTATAAGAATAAGCTGTTTTTCAAGGTGTTGTCTAAGTTCATTGTTATTTATATCAATTAGTTTTAATTCAATAGATTTAGTTATTCTATCTTTCATTTCAGCAGCAGCATCTCTAGTAAAGGTAACAATAAGAAAGGAGTCGATATTCCATTTGTCGTTTATAATTCTGCTTAATACCCTTTGAGTAAGTACAAAGGTTTTGCCAGAACCTGCTGCTGCACTTACAAGTATATTTTTGTCTTTTGTATCAATAGCAAGTTTTTGCCCCTCACTTAATTTTAAAGCCATAATTTAGCTCCTTTCTAATAAGATAATCATATTTATTATTAACTGTTACATAAATTATAACAAATATAGCAGCTTAAAATATTCTCTTAATCAAATTGTAAAATTTTTTAACACTATTGTCAATATATTAATATTGAAAAATAATTTTTGTCTGCTATAATAATAAGATAGGGAAAAATAATTTTTAATGTAATTAATATATATTAAAGGAGCGATTGACA
>UQRG01000074.1 GCA_900543365.1 uncultured Eubacterium sp.
CTTATAGTTAAAAGAGCTGTAGATATAGCTGACGGAATACCAGTAAAAGCCATTACCCAAGCCATTATACTAGATACACCAATAAGAAAAACAATAATTCCTGTTGTTTCTGCACTGGTTCTAAATATATCATATAAATCTCTAACTCTTATAGTTTTGTAAAAAAACAAAGACAATATAAGACTGTATACAACAGCAACAACTGAACCTTCTGTTGCAGTAAAAATACCCTTTACTATACCACCAATAACAATGAGAATAAGTAAAAGGCTAGGAATAGCATCAAAAACGATTTTTACTGCCTCTTTACCATTATAATGTTCACTACTTTTATACCCTTTTTTGGCAGCTATAAAAAATGCAACAAACATACAGCCAATACCCCATAAAATACCAGGAACATATCCAGCCATAAAAAGAGCAGCAACAGAAGTACCACCACTAACAAGAGAAAAAGTTATAAGCACATTACTAGGTGGTATAAGCAAACCAGTAGGAGCAGATGCAATATTAACAGATGCCGAATAATCTTTATCATATCCCTCCTTATCCTCAATAGGTCCAATAATAGTACCCATAGCTGAGGCAGCAGCAACACCAGAACCACTAATTGCACCAAACATCATATTTGCAAGTACATTAGTGTGTGCCAAAGCACCAGGTATTCTACCTGTTAGAAGTTTTGCAAAATTAATAAGCCTTATGGCAATACCACCCTTATTCATTATATTACCAGCAAGAATAAAAAATGGAATAGCAATAAGTGTAAAAACAGATATACCTGAAAAAGTTCTCTGTGCTCCAGTTAGAAATGCTGCATTAGTATCAAGCACTGGCAATATAGCAACAATAGAAGAAATACCTATTGCAATAGCTATTGGTGCACCCATAAGAAGTATTACAAGCAAAACAACAGCTATAATTAGACCACAAAAAAGAGCTGTACTCATTTATTCACCTTCCTTTAAAATTTGTACAATATTTAAAACAGCATATAATGACGTAATAAATCCGCTTAAAGGTACAACAACATAAATATAAGACATTGGAACTCCAAGAGATGCTGTAAGTTGCGTAGCTGTAAGTCTAGTAATATATATACCACCATAAATAAGAACAATAACAGCAAAGACTAAAACCAGAACTTCATTTATAATACTTAATATTTTTTTTGTACTTTGTGACATTTTGTCATAAATAAAAGTCATTGCCATATGGTCTCTTTTGCCAAAAACAAGTGCTGCACTTAACATAGCTAACCAAGTAAAAGAATAAGTTAAAAGTTCTTCTGACTTTGTACTAGGTGAATTAAATACATATCTTGTAATAATCTGATAAGAACCAACAACAACAATAAAAGCAAATATAAAAATACAAACTGCCTCTAAACATTTATTAAATACTTTTATAACACTTTTCATTAACCCACCTCCTTGTTAATTTCTTGAATTCTTTCATAAACGGGTTTTAATTTAGGGTCATCATTTATCATTTGTTGCTGCAAACCAATAACCTTTTCCTTAAAGCTATTTACATCAACATCAGAAAAAATTACACCCATATTTTCAGCTTGTTTTTTAGCTTCGTTTACTTGTAATATCCATTCTTTTCTTTCAACTTCATTGCAAATCTTAGCTGCATCATCAAATACTTTTCTTTCTTCATTACTTAAACTATTTAAAAACTTAATATTGCCTACAAGCATATCCGGAACCATTTGATGTTGGTCATAAATATAATACTTAGCAACCTCTCCGTGTTTATTATTAGTAAGAGCAAGCTCATTATTTTCTGCACCGTCAATAACTCCTTGCTGAATAGCTGTGTAAACTTCTCCAAAAGACATAGGTGCTGCTGCCGCACCAAAAGCCTTAACCATACTAACATTTGAAGGACTTTGCTGTACTCTTAATTTTAAACCTTTTAAATCCTCAGGTGTCTTAATTGGCTTTCTGGAATAAAAATTTCTTGTACCAGCATCCAACCAAGTAACAGCCTGAAAACCTGAACTTTCAGTTGCATTAAACACCTGATTTCTAATAACACTATCATCCATAGCCTTGTAATAAGCATCTGTATTATTAAATAAATAAGGTATACTAAATACTGAATAAATAGTATCGAATGTTTCAAGATTACCTGTACTGCAAACTACAAAATCAATAGCACCAGTTTGTGTAAGTTCAATAGCTTTAACTGATGAGCCTAAAAGTTCATTAGGATAAATTTGTACATCATATTTATTACCTAATTTATTTTCCACATATTTTTCAAAGGCCATAAGCCCTATATGGTCAGGATGTGTTTCACTTTGAGAATGGGCTATTCGTACTATTCGTTTGCCATTAGTTCCATTTGCACAGCCACTTAAACAAAACACAACTGAAAATATAAAAACATATAATTTAATATATCTTCTCATTATTATCCTCCTTGTTATTTTCATTACAATAAATATTCCCCCATTTGTAAAAAATTATTTATTCTGCTAATTAAACAATTTCTTATATTTATTGTTAAATTCTTACATAAATCGTATAATATATGTAAAGCTTTTTTACATATTGCTAAATTTGTTTGACTTTTAATAATATTTCAGTTATAATTAACCTTAAAATTATGGTGCTCATTTGCAACTATAAACAGGAGGTAATAATATGTCAGCTTATATTTTAAATAAATTACTTGAAATACAAGAAAAAAATGCCTATCCACTCCATATGCCAGGTCATAAGCGTAATCTTAATTTTATGCCTTATGATTTTAGAACAATGGATATAACTGAAACTGGCGAAGTAGATAACTTGCACGATCCAAAAGAAATAATTGCAGAATCTCAAAATGCTATGGCAGAGCTTTTAGGTGCTGACAAATCTTTCTACCTTGTAAACGGAGGCTCAAGTGGAACTATAGCTGCTATTCTAGGTTGTAATCCTGGTGACCATATACTTGTAGCCACAAATTGCCACAAAAGTGTATATCACGCCTTAGTCCTTTCTGGAGTAAAGCCTGTATATATTTCACCTCAAATGACAGAAGAAAGTCTTTGTGGTGGTATAAGTATAAGAGATATGTTTAGAGCTTTTGACAAGTATGATATAAAAGCAATGGTTATTACTAGTCCAACTTACGAGGGATTTACTTGTAATATTAAAACAATAGCAGACATTGTCCATAAACATAATGCAAAACTTATAGTTGATGAGTGCCATGGTGCTCACTTTGTATTTTCTGATGTATTTCCACATTCAGCTTTATATGATGGTGCAGATGTTGTTGTTAATAGTTGGCACAAAACACTACCTTGTTTAAATCAAGCCGCTGTTTTAAGTGTAAAATCTCAAAAAGTTGACATTTCGAGAATAAAAGAAGCTGTTTCTATTATGAATACTACTAGCCCATCATATCCAATACTTGCATCTATTGACTATACAAGACATATACTTACTACAGATAAAAACTTATTTACTTCATATATTGAAACATTAACAGATGCTCGTAATGAACTTGCCCACTGCAAAGTTCTTAAGCTAATAAATGACAGTATAAAAGGTGAAAATGATATATTTGATTTAGATATTAGCAAATTTACTATTATGGTAAGAACGGAAATGACAGGCAAGGAGCTTTCTGATATTTTACTTGATAAATATAACATTCAAATAGAAATGGCAGGTCCTCATCATATTATAGCTATGACATCAGTTGCCGATGACCCAAAAGGTATCAAAAAATTTGTAAAGGCAATAAGGGACATTGACAAAAAGTTAGAAAGAAAATATATAGATAAACTTCCTCTTAAAATATCTCCTGTTAGAGAACCTGAAATAACACCTCGAGATGTTTATTACTCTGAAAAGGAGTATGTGCCTATTGACCAAGGTGAAGGCAGAATACCAGCCGGCATAATTATGGCATATCCTCCTGGAATACCAATTGTATCTGTAGGTGAAATATTGACCAAAAGTCATATAGAGCAAATTGAAACTTTAAAAAAATTAAATATAGATGTGATTGGCGTTGATAATGATGAAATTCTTGTTGTAAAATAACATATTCATAAAATTTTAATAACATTTAGGTTAAATATTTTGTAAATTCCCCTTGAAAAAAATATTAAATGTGTTATACTATATAGACATAAGTTTGTAAAGGGGGATTGTAAATGAATAATTTTCCAATAAGCTTAGAAGAGCTAGTATATGCTGCACTTTTAGCATTTTGTATTACTTGGTTTATTAATAACGCAATTAAAATAAGAAAACTTCTTAAATCTGCCTCTATTAGTGTAAGCGGACCTAAGGACATTGCATCAGTTATGGAAAGATGTTATGCTCTATTTCCACTTGATAAAATTGAGTATCATGGTATCACATTTACAAGAGGTATGAAAATTAAGATAACTACAACTGCTAATGCTGATTTTGAAGGCGAATTTATAGGTGGTAACTCTCAAAATATGGTATGTATTAAAACAGCCAAGTATATTGTTGCTCACAAATTAAGTAATATTACAGATATTTCAAAATTATAATTAAAAAAAGGTGTTGTTACAAAATAGTAACTATTTTGTAACAACACCTTTTTAATTTATAAAGCATTTCCTCTTTCAAGACTTATTTTATTAAATACTTCAAGCAAATCGTCTGTATTAGCATTTTTCTTTTCTTCAGCATTCAGATCCATAACAGCATTGCCTTCGTGCATCATAACAAGTCTATTACCATACCTAAGAGCAAACATAAGATTATGCGTAACCATAATAGTTGTAAGTTTTTTTTCTTTAACAACCTTATCAGTAAGTTCCATAATAATTTCAGCAGTTTTAGGGTCAAGAGCTGCCGTATGCTCATCTAATATAAGAATATCAATAGGTGTCATAACAGACATCAAAAGAGCCATAGCCTGTCTTTGACCACCAGATAAAAGACCAACCTTAACACTAAGTTTATCCTCAAGTCCAAGATTAAGCTGTGAAAGAAGTTCTTTGTAATAATTAACTTTCTTTTTGTTAGTACCACCAGACAAGCCAAAAATTTTACCCTTGTTATCAGCTAAAGACATATTTTCAAGTATAGTCATTGATGCACAAGTTCCCATAGAAGGGTCTTGATAAACTCTACCAATTTTTTTATATCTCTGAAATTCCTTCATTTTAACAATAGATTTACCATTAATTGTAATATCTCCACCATCAATAGGCATTGAACCACAAATAATATTAAGCATAGAAGTTTTACCAGAACCATTACTGCCAATAATACTTAAAAATTCATTTTGCTTAACTTCCATATTAAATTTATTAAAAAGCTGAGTTTCATTTACAGTACCTTTATTATAGATTTTATCAATATTAGTCAATTTAATCATTATCGGCACCTCCTTTTTTGAAACTGCTTATAATAAGAATAATAAGGAATAACACGCCTGTTACAAGTTTCATATCAATAGACTTTAAACCAGCAGAAATAGCACATGCTACACACGCCTTATAAACTATTGAACCTATTAAAACAGCTGTAGTAGTTTTGATAAAATTAAGTTTACCAAAAACATTAGTACCAATAATAACAGAGGCAAGACCAATAACCATTGTTCCAGTACCCATTGAAATATCAAAAAATCTCTGTTGTTGACACATTACACAGCCAGCAAGAGCAACAAGAGCATTTGCTATGACAAGACCAATAATCTTAACAGTGCCTTTATCCTTAGCAAGAGATGTAACAACAGAAGCATTGTCACCTACAGCCCTAAGAAGAAAACCAGACTTAGTCTTTAAATACAAATCCATAGCTATTTTACAAATAAGAGCAACAACAAAAATAACTATAACTGCATTAAAATCACCTGTGCTATCTGCTATAGGAGATATATTAAAAATAGTCTTATCGCTAAAAATCGGTACATTAGCTTGACCAGATGTAATATGTAAGTTAATTGAATAGAGAATTGTCATAGTAATAATACCAGAAAGCAAATCCCTAACCTTAAACTTAACGTGAATAATACCAGTTACTAAACCAGAAATACCACCAGCCACAAAAGCAACCGGCAGTGTAATATATGGATTAATACCAGCCTTAATCATAACAACACAGACGGCAGCTCCCAAAGGAAAGCTGCTGTCTACTGTAAGGTCTGGAAAATCCAAAATTTTATAAGTAATGTATATACCAAGAGCAAGTATTGCATATATCAAGCCCTGCTCCAGTACACTTAAAACCAAAGCCATTATATTTACTCCTTACTAGCCTTATTTAGCCTCAATTGCAGTTGCTTTTAATTCATCTGGACAAGATAAACCTAAATTATTAAGGGCTGTTGAGTTAATATAAAGGCTATATTCTGTAATAGTTTCAAAAGGAATACTTTCAGCCTTTTCACCCTTTAATACTCTTGCAGCAATTTCACCAGTCTGTTTACCTAATGCAACATAATCAAGACCTTCTGTTGCAACACAACCTTGCTTAACCTGTTCAATTTCACTGCCAAATACAGGTATATTAGCCTTGTTAGCAGCATCAAGTACTGTAGCAAGAGCAGTTACAACTGTATTGTCTGTAAGGTTAGATAAACAATCAACCTTACCTGCAAGTTCTGTTGCAGCGAGAGGAATATCACTAGACTGGCTAATACCACTTTCTACAATCTCAAAACCATAGTTAGGTGCAAGTTCCTTATATTCAGCAATTGTACTAACTGAATTAGCTTCACTTGTACTATATAAAATACCAATTTTCTTAGCATCAGGCATAAAATCTCTAATCATTTTAAGCTGTGCATCAACAGCAAGTTTATCACTTGTACCAGTTGTATTTCCTACACTTGTGCCATCTGCCTTTGCAAGTTCTGCTCCAACAGGGTCAGTTACAGCTGTATAAATAACAGGAATTTCACCTTTAGCTGCATTATAACAAGCCTGAGCCATAGGAGTTGCAACACCACAAATAAGGTCTTCTTTATTAGCTACCATAGATTGAGCAATTTGGTTTGCATTAGCAATATCAGCTTGAGCATTTTGGAAGTCATAAGTTACATTTTGACCTTCAACATAACCAGCTTCAGCCATACCCTCTTTAAAACCTTGAACACAATTATCAAGAGAGCCGTGAGGTGCAAACTGGGCTATACCTACTGTTACCATATCACTTGATTGTGTGTTTTCATTTGTCTGACTTTCATTTGAACCACAACCCGTAAACATACCCATTGTAAGGC
>UQRG01000075.1 GCA_900543365.1 uncultured Eubacterium sp.
TTAATTATAAGCATATTTAACTTTTTATCTAAAATTGGATTAGTAAGTATATTTACTAAAATATATTGTAAAGGTAAATAAGATGGAGGAGAACATTTTTGAAAGAATATAATATTAATGATTTATATGTGGTTATAGTTGTGTACAATACATCCTGTCAAGATTCCATTAGCTACAATAGAGCAAAGGATAGTAGTGTAAAAATCATTGTATGTGATAATAGTACTAGTGATTATGGCAATGAAGAAATAGTAAAGAATGATGGGAATATTTATATAAATATGGGTGGTAATAATGGCTTGAGTAAAGCATATAATGCAGCTATTCAAGTAATAAACAAGGATAATCGATATATTTGTTTGTTTGATGATGATACTGATATGGGTAAGAAATATTTTGATAAAGTTCTTTCTTATATAAATATGTCAAATGCAGATATTCTCTTACCGGTAGTTAAAACAAGTACTAGAATTTTATCGCCATGTCAATTTAAGAAAAAAAGGTGTGTAGAGGTTAAAAATTTAGAAGAGCTAATTAATAAACCTATTTCAGCAATTAATAGTGGAATGGTTATAAAGAGTGAAATCTATAAAGATTATAAATATAATGAAAATATATTTTTAGATTATTTAGATCATGATTTTATGAGAGAAATGAATAGGGTTAAAAAGAATATACTCGTTATGAATGATAATGTTTTAAAACAAGATTTTTCAATGGAGTCAAATAGTCTAGAAGCTTCCTATAAGAGATTATGTATACTCAATCATGATTTAAAAGAGTATTATAAGGAAGACTATATAATGTATCTGTATCAAATATTAGCTTATAAACTGGTAATGATAAAGAAATATAAATCATTAAAATTTGTGTTGTTAAAAAAATTTAAACAGGAGGTTTGATATGAAAAAGTATATATTGGATTTGGGTACAAAGATTATTCAAAAAACTAGATATCGAAACAATATTATAGATTATAAACCTATAATAGACAATTGTGATTTTGATATAGTTGAGAATAATTATAATGGTGGAAAAAAAATAGGTATATTATTACCCCATCTTGTTAAATCTTCTGGTGGAGTTACGTCAATACTCAGATTAGGAACTAATCTATCAAAATTAGGATATCAATTAACATACATATCAATGTTTAATGATAATGAAAAGGATATGGTAGAAGCCGCAAAGTTTAATTTAAGTAATTACGAAGGTGAATGTTTGCCATTAAATAAAACGAATAAAAATGATTTTGATATTATAGTAGCGACTGAGTGGCGGACGGTATATAGAATAATGGATTTTGATGCTTATAAGATGTATTTTGTCCAAGATTTTGAACCTATATTCTTTGAGATGGGTGAACGTTATTTATTATCCAAAAAAACTTATGAGTTAGGACTTCACATTGTCAGTTTAGGTAAATGGAATGTAGATACAGTTGTTAAAAGCTGTGATGTCAAAGGTCAAATAGATTATATTGAATTTCCGTATGAGAAAACAGAGTATACTTTTGTTAAACGAAATTTTGAAAAAATAAAAGAAAAAAGAAAGATAAAAGTGGCTGTATATGTAAAAGAGGAATCCAAAAGATTACCAGTTATAATCCCTTTAATTTTAGACAATTTAAAAAAGAGTTTGAAATTGAAAGGCTTTGAATTAGAAATAAATTATTTTGGAAATGCTTTGCCTATATGTATAAATAATGGAATTGAGTGTGGAAAGTTATCAAAAAAGCAACTTCATGAATTATATTGTGAATGTGATTTTGGTATGGTGGCTTCATTAACCAATATCTCATTAGTTCCATATGAAATGATAGCAGCTGGATTACCTGTTATTGAATTTAAAGATGGGACATTTGATTATTTTTTTAGTAAAGAAACAGCAATATTATGTGATTTGAGTTATAAGCACTTAGAAAAAGAAATACTTTATTATGTTGAAAACCCTGCTGAATTAGAGGAAATGACTATTAGAGCTAATAAGAGTATTTTATCATTAAGTTGGGAAAAATCCGCCAATCAATTTGTTGAGATACTGGACCATGTAGACACAGTAGAATAGGAGAGTGAAATGAATAAGGTTATAAAAAATTATCTTTATAATTTAAGCTATCAATTATTATTAATTGTTTTACCTATTATTACAACACCATATGTTTCCCGGGTTTTAGGAGCAGAAGCAATTGGAACATATGCATATACCAATTCAATTACACAATATTTCATATTATTTGGATGTATTGGATTAAACTTATATGGTCAAAGAGAAATTGCATATCGTCAAAATAATATAGGAGAGAGAAATAGGGTTTTTTGTGAATTGGTTTTCCTTAGAACCGTTACAATTATAATTAGCTTGATTGTATTTTATATTACATTTGCTAGAGAAGGTCAATATGCATACATATTTATTATTCAAATAATGGATATTATCGCTTCCATTTTTGATGTGTCATGGTTTTTTCAGGGAATGGAAGACTTTAAAAAGACAGTGTTAAGAAATTTTTTAGCTAGAATAGTATGCGTTAGTTTAATTTTCATGTTTGTAAAATCTAGTGCTGATTTACCATTATATGTATTGTTTTATTCTATTACTTTACTTTTAGGTAATATATCAATGTGGTTTTATATACCTAAATATATTAAAAGGAATGATGTGAAAAATCTGAATATTCAGAGACATATAAAGCCGGCTGTGATGTTATTTTTACCACAAATTGCGAGTTCACTATATACTTTATTAGATAAAACTATGATTGGGCTTATTACTGATAATAATTCAGAGGTTGCTTATTATGAGCAGTCACAAATTATTATTAAAACAGTCTTAACTTTATTAACATCTTTAAGTACTGCAATGATGCCAAGAATTGCTAATTTATTCGCAACGGATGATATGGAAACGGTAAAAAATTATATGACAATGTCTATAAAATTTATTTTAATGTTCTCTTTTCCATTTGTACTAGGGATCATTGGAATAGCTCCTGGTTTTGTACCATGGTTTTATGGAAATGGATTCGAAAAAGTAATTCCTAATCTTATGCTAATTTCTCCAATAATAATTTTTATTGGGTTAAGTGCAGTTACTGGGACACAATATTTATTAGCATTAGGGAGGCAGAGAGAGTATACATTTTCAATAATAGCTGCAGCAATTGTTAATTTGATTTTAAATCTTATTTTGATTCCTCAGTTCAGTTCTTTAGGAGCGGCTATTGCGACAAGTTTTGCTGAACTTGTTGCATTGTTAACCCAAATATGGTTTATTAGAAAGGACTTTAATATTTTTTCTATACTAAAGCAAGGGTTTAGATACTTGGTTTTCAGTTTAATAATGTTTGTAGTTGTTTTTGGTATTTCTAATTTTTTAAGTATGTCAATTGTGAGTACATTAATTGAAATTTTTGTGGGTGGTATCATATATTTATTATTACTTATTATTGCTAAAGATACTATTTTTAATGGAGTTAGAGCTAAATTAGCAGAGAGGAGAAAATAAATGAAATTATTGGTTACAGGCGTTAAAGGTCAATTAGGACATGATATTGTCAATGAATGTAATAACAGAAATATAGAAGCAGTAGGTGTCGATGTAGAGGAAATGGATATTACAGATGCTGGAAAAGTAGCAGAAGTGATCAAGTCTGGTAATTATAATGCAGTAATTCATTGTGCTGCATGGACAGCAGTAGATAAAGCTGAGGATGAAGTAGAATTATGTACTAAAGTAAATGTTGATGGTACAAGAAACATTGCAAATATATGTAAAGAATTAGATATTCCAATGATGTATTTTTCAACTGATTATGTATTTGATGGTCAAGGTGAAACTGAATGGAAGGAATATGATGAAAGACATCCATTAAATGTATATGGTCAAACTAAATATGAAGGCGAACTTATTGTAGAATCGTTACCTAAGCACTTTATTGTAAGGATTGCTTGGGTATTTGGTATTAATGGAAATAACTTCATTAAAACAATGTTGCGACTTGGTAAAGAACGTGGTGCTGTTTGTGTTGTTGACGATCAAATCGGTTCACCAACATATACATATGATTTATCTAAATTAGTTGTTGATATGATTCAAACTGATAAATATGGAATATACCATGCTACTAATGAAGGGTTATGTTCTTGGTATGAATTTGCGTGTGAAATCTTTAAACAAGCAGGTATGAGTGTAGAAGTAACACCAGTTGATTCTAATGCTTTTCCTGCAAAAGCCAAGAGGCCAAATAACAGTAGAATGTCTAAGGCTATGCTAGATAAAAATGGATTTGGACGTTTACCAACATGGCAAGATGCATTGAGTAGATATTTAAAAGAAATTGATTATTAATAATATAAATGCTAGTATTTTAATATAATGCTAGCATTTTTAGGAGTAAATAATGAAACACGCTAAAATCCACCGTATTAATAATATGAATAAGAAATTAAGTGATAGTTTTATAAAGAACAATAAAACTATCACTATTACAATTATAATAATAACTGTATTTTTTTATTTTACTACGCTATGGTCAATAGATGGCCTAATAGGGTTTAAAATTATAGTATTAGGATGTGTTATGAGTGTTCTTTTGTTAGGGGCTAAAGAAATATTACAAAAGAATAGTAGAATTGAAAAATTATTTATAATTTGTGTAATACCGATAGGCTTGATTTATACATTATTAATTCCTCCAGGGATAGTCCCAGATGAATGGGCACATATGCAAAATGAGTTTTCTTTATCTAGTCAATTGCTAGGTAAAGAAATTGATGGGAAAGTTACAATGAGAGAATCGGAATTAAATTTTCTTTCAAAACAAGTGATTAATCCAGCCAAGGGATACTATGATTTTATTTATAATAACATAATTTCAACGGATAATAGTGCGTATATTCATACAGAAATTGACTCTTTTGGAATAACTCAATTATTTGCATATTTTCCAGCTGTTTTAGGAATTACTTTTGCGAGAATATTGCATTTTGGTGTTGTGACAACCGTTTACTTTGGGAGATTATTCAATTTTATATTTTACATACTGCTGACCTATCTATCAATAAAAAAAATACCCTTTGGGAAATTATTAATGTTCACAATCACTATGTTGCCAATGACTTGTCAACAAATGTTTAGTTTATCTTATGATACAGTAGTTAATTCATCAGCATTTATATGTATAGCGTATGGTATGTTTTTTGTATATCAAGCAAAAGAAATTCAATTTATAGATATACTAATATATGGGTTTTCTGGATTAATTCTACTAGCAAATAAAGGCTCAGCATATGCTTTTATATTAGTTATTCCTATTCTCGCAAAATACTTTAATCCTGGTGGAGATAGGATAGCCAAAAAGACAAAAATAGTTATTTTTTTAATAGTAGTGATATGCATCTTGATACTAAACTATCACTCATTTACAAATAATAATCAAGTTACTGCAATTGAATCGGTTTCTAGTGCAGGAATTGTTCCGTGGGCTGGAACGCCATCATATACGTTAAATGCAATAATTGGGGATATCCCTGCAACTTTTTCTCTATTTTTGAATACATTTCTTCAAAAAGGGATGTGGTATATCAATACTGCCATTGGAAGTGAGTTGGCTAAATATTTTAATGCCAAATTGGATAATTAATATTTGGGGAATAATATTAATTATTAGCACATTTTCTGAAAAATCAAATAATGATGTATTTACCCACGAACATAAGATACTTTATTTTTTCATTGCTGTGACAATAATTTTAATTGTAATGCTAGCTATGGCATTAGCTTGGACACCAAATGGGTATAGTACGATTGAAGGTGTGCAAGGGAGATATTTTATACCGATTATTTTTTTATTACTAATCTGTTTTCAAAATAGTAAACTATACATGAACGAACGTATTACTAAAGTTGTATTAATGATTATTGTTATTTTACCTATTCTTACTATAGGGAATTTAATATTACTAGTATTGTAGATTGAAATAATAGTGATTATTTCAATCTTTTTCTTTTGTTTATTATTAGAGCTAGATATGATAAAATAGAAAGGAATTATTTATGAGGTACATATGAAAAAAATAAAAACAATAGAAAAAAAGTATATAGTAGGCGTTGTTCTAATTTTTTTAGGCTGTCTAATTGTAACATCAATAATATGGGGCAATCGTACTTTTTCAGTAAAAACATTAAATCAAATTATATTTCATTTAAAAGTTCCTATGGAAGGCACAGACAATGGAATTTATTTAGACTGGTTCATTTGGGCGGTACCTATTAGTATTGTTGCAGGATCATTAATAGTTGCTCTTATTTTTAATATTCATAGATTATGTAAGCGAAATAATGAAAAAATATCTCAGTCAATAAAAAAACATTTTATCAAAGGAGGTATTTTATGTATAATAATTTCTTTAATCTTTGCAATTTATAATTATGATATATATGGCTATATTAATAACGTAGTACAGGAAACAGATATATATGAAAAATATTATGTTGATCCAAGCACTGCTAAAATTAGCTTTAATAATGGCAAGCGTAATATTATTCATTTATATTTAGAATCAGTGGAGAATACATATGCCAATACTACCTTTGGTGGTGCAGAGGAAATTAACTATATACCTGAGCTGTCACAATTAGCAAAAAATAATATTAATTTTTCTAACAATGACAACATTGGAGGAAGTAGAACTATTGATGGAACTCAATGGACTATTGCCTCTCAAGTATCGCAAAATATGGGTATTCCTTTAAAATTATCAATAAAAAGTCAAAAGTATGATAATGATACAGCTTTTTTGCCTGGTGGGTATTCATTAGGTGAAGTATTGGAAGCAAACGGATATATAAATGAATTCATGTGTGGTTCTGATGCAAACTTTGGTGGAACTTCAAATTTCTATAAACAACATGGCAATTATATAATTAGAGACTATAATAGTTTTAAGGAAAACCAAGAAATACCAGAAGATTATTTCGTTTTTTGGGGTATTGAAGATGCTAAACTATTTGAGTTTGCTAAAAAAGATATTACTAAGTTAGCGAGTGGAGAAAAACCATTTAATATGGAAATTACAACTATTGATACTCATACACCAGATGGCTATTTATGTGATCAATGTAAAAATACTCACAAAAATCAATATGCCAATGTGATTGAATGCCAGTCAAAACAAATTAATGACTTTATTAATTGGTGTAAAACGCA
>UQRG01000076.1 GCA_900543365.1 uncultured Eubacterium sp.
ATATACTTAATTAAATTTTTTTCTCCATCTATTTCAACACCATTTTCAAAAAGTTTCTTATCTTCATCACTTAGGGACTCAATAGGTGTAGATGTTACTTCCTTTAATATATTAGATTCTCTATAAAAAACAGCAACATACCCATTGTCCTCTCTTATAACATAATGTTGAGTACTATTACCATTTATACTTTTGTTAAATACAACCCTATCCTTACTAAACTCAGTCATAAGCCAATCTTTATATGCAGACTTTGTTTTTTCTCTATCCCAACCATACATAAACTGTTGAGGCAAATTTTGCTGAGTTTCAGAAAAACCATCTGAATAATTATATACAAATTCAAGTACTGTATTTTCATTAATAACATCTGTTGGCTGTGCTTCAGCCATTACTAGCCCTTGACCATATTCTGTACCTTTCTCACTTGTATAAGCAAAAAAATAGCCTGTCATACCGCCAATAATAGTAAATATAATCCCACTAATCCCAATTAAAGTGTACTTTATAGCCTTTCTCATAATATCACCTCTTGGATATTATTACCCTTTTATATATGTTTATACAAATATTACAAAAAGTGAAATTATATTATTTAATACCTACACTAATTAGCTTAGTATTCTTATCATATCCAATATTCAAAATATCTGACAAATCTCTTATCTTTACATAAGTGTAGCCGTCTTTATTAATAGCATCAACACTTTTCACTTTACCATTTATTTTAATATTTTGCTTCACAACTTTTTCCTCCTCTACAATTCTATTCTTAAAATCATTCCACTCCTTGTTATTCCTAACAAAAGGCTCTGGGCAAACCTTACCAGTAACATCATAACGTCTTATTACATTTGCAATCGGTACATTGTACTTAACCATAAGCATTTTTACAGTTTCAACAGCATTATCAACTGTCTTATCCTTAAAATAATAGTTTCCATTACTATCCTTTCTACTACATAACTCAACACCTATACTATTACTATTTCTGCAAGTGCTATGCTTGTACTTCTTAGCTCCACAATGCCAAGCAATGTTTTTATCCTCAACAGATTGATACACACTATTTTCATCTACAAAATAATGTGCTGACGCCCCTCTATAGCTTTTAAAATAATTAGTATTACCAAGAGCAGTATCACCATTATTAGCTGTAAAATACACAACTATGTACTTAATTCTGTTTATATTACCTGTATCAAAATTTTGTGTTGTGATATTTTTTTAATCTCCATTTTTATCACCTCTCAACTGCAATAAAGCGTCTTTTAGCTTGTTCGGTATAGGCAAATAAGGACTTACATTTTCAAGCAAACTTAACCCCTCATTTGCTACGAAAAATGTTATAACTACCTCTCGCAATGGCAATTTGCCACCCATCAACTTGCCTATCATTACAGCACAAACAACTACTGTACAAATCATTACCTTTTTAACGATACCTTTAAAGCCTATATCACTACTTAATGTTTTTGACATATAAGCATTAAGTACACCTGTTATGTAGTCCAAAATTGTCATACAAATTAATTTAATAACTAAAATATCAAAGCCACCTAAGCAGTAACCCAAAATACCCCATACAAAACCAGTTATTAAACTAAATATATTAAATATTCTATCCATTTTTATATACCTCCTGTTCTATTATTTTATAAATCATCTTATATTCCCCTTCCAAATCATTCTACTATAAATTAAGTGAAATTTAGTGACATTTGTTTACTAATTAAATTAAAAAAGTTCATTACATAAAAAAACGATGTAGATTTAAAATAATCTACATCGCAAATTTGCATCGCAACTACTAAACTTATCTTCTATTTTTATAATAATTATACATATTATCTGTAATAAAAAAACACACCAGTTAACAAAAAAACCGGATTGAGCATTCTTGTTAAAACGATATTAACCCATTAAATTCTTTTATATATACTAATCTACGCCTCCCATAACTTCATTGATAATTTGAGCCATTTGCTTATTACCAATCTGCTCTCTAAAGCAAACGGTGTAGCCATCAGCAGTAAGCGTGTCAAAGAACACTCTAGCACATTCTATTTTAGCTTTTTCTGTACCTCTCAAATCAGTTTTATTTTCAACATCCTTTGTTTCAACAACGATATTCAGTTCTTTTGTCCCATTTGTATGTTTAACAACATACATAAAGTCTGGGCTATACATTCCTCCTGTGATAGTAGGGATAGCTATACTTGCACGAGGAATTTTACCGTAAACAATTACTTCTTCAATATCAGCAGTAATATTATCTTTCTCCAATGGCGAGTCATACGCATAAGCATTATATAAGTATTTATCACTTGGAGTTCCGGGTACAAGCTTTGTGCCCATTCTTCCTTGCGATATTTCACTTCTTACTGTACCATCAGCATATGTCAGTGCAGTAGCACCTAATGGGGCTTTACTACGCTCATATTTGAACCTACCTTGCAAATTTTCGTTCTTCCATGTTGAAAACTCAGCACAAAATCTTGCTACAGAATTTTCATTGATATGGGCGGTAAAGTCAGTGCCATACTTTTTGGCAAATTTGCATAAAGCCGAATGAAGCACTTTAATTGGAAGGTTTGTTACCAAAGAAATTCGTTTCAAGAAAGTATTATATGGTATTGTCTTGTGAATTATATACTGAACTCCAGATTCTCTGACAACATTCATCTCTGTTCCTGTACTTCCGACCTTATCACGTTCGCTACGCATTACTAAATCAGTAAATACTCCCGGCTTTTCAAACAATCCTAAAACAACATCTTCAATGTTATCGTTCAAATCATTATCATAAAACAGAAGATAACGGTGATTAATTGTTTCCCATAATTGTCTTATTTCTTTATAAACACCCTTACGTATTTTCACCGGCTTCGACTTTTCTTTGTTTCTATCCTTAACTTTTCCTGATGATAATCCTGTTGCAAAATCAGGATATTCTGCTAAAAAGGCATCTCTTTTTTCTGGCTTGATGTTGTTATGCCTGTCGATGTAATGCTTGTCATACAGTTCGTCAAATAAGTCATCACTTGTTTTTCCGAGTTTCTTTGCAACAGCTTCAAGTTTTTCTTCTGAGATAGTAGCAGCTTGTGGAACATCTTCGTTAATCTGATCTACAAGCCTCTGAGCAAAATCCGCATCAGTAAAATCAACAATATAATTGAGTGTAAACTCTTCATTTGAAATTCTGTTACCATTCTCATCAACCGGAAGTCTTAAACCACGACCTACTTCTTGCAGTTTACTGTTTTCGCTGCCACTTGAACGGAGCTTTGCAATAGTGAAAACATTTGGATTGTCCCACCCTTCTTTCAAAGTCCATTTTGAAAAAAGAAAACGAATAGTATTAGGACTATCATCCTCGTTTTTGAATGATAATAATTGCTTTTTACCGTGAAGAATAACTTCAACTTCTTTTGCAATATCTTCATCTGAATCACTATTGTCCTGTGAAAAGTATCCAGCATGACAAGCACTAATATCTGCAAGGCTTGCTTCAAGATACTCTTTATATTCAACGTCATGTTCATCTAAGGAGGAGATTGTTTTTTTAATCTGTTCCTTTAATAAATTTTCGAACATAGTAAGAAGGTATGGCTTTTTTCCATCATCACTAATTCTGTAAGATGTAATATCATCGATAAAAAACAATGCCAAAGTTTTAATTTTGTAATTCCTATTACAGAAATTTTCTTTTTCTGTTTCAAAATGACGCTGAAGAGCAAGACTAAGCATCTGCTCTTGATAAGATGTCATGTAAATATCAACATAAAGTTCTTCACCTGATGTTTTGACTATTCCGTTTGAGAATTCAACGCTTGTCTTATCAATAGCAGAAATTGTAATGCCTTCGAATGCATCACTTATAATAGAAAGCGAGTCACCCGTTTTTAGTGTGAACGTTTTAGTTGCTTCATCTTTCTTTTTGTATTGAAAATGTACAGCTTCTTTACTATCAATAGAAGTAATTTTTACTTTTTCTTCTTTTTTTGAGTCAGGTTCCAAATGCTCCTTGGCTACACCTTTAATAAGTCCTTGGTTAAAAGAAGCACAAGCATTCAAATCATATAACAGATTTTGATAATCCTTTACAGTGACTTTGTTTTTTCCTCGCCCGCTAGTAGTTTCCGGGAAAGTTGCACCGTAACGAATAATTGCCTGTGGTTTTAATTCTTCAAGAATCACCTTAAATGCTTTTTGGTCACGAGAAAAACGATGTGGCTCATCAATCATAACTATAGGTTTTGTTGAAGCGATTGCATCAAGTGGTCTGTAAAATCCTTCTACATCATAATCGTAATCATCACGAGTTAACATTTTACCATTGGTTAAAAGCTGCATATTAACAAGCAGAACATATATTTTTTTCGTATTCTGGCAAGAACCTTTAACAAAATCACTTACCACACTTGGGAAATAGAAGCGACCTTTTTTCCTCTTCTTCTGTGCTTCTAAAACTAAGGTTTCAATCTCAGTACCATATCCACAGCCATCAGTAAAATGGCGTCTTGCATATGGTTCATTCAAGAACTGCTCTGTGCCTGCTTTAATTGCTAAAGATGGTACTGCAATAATGAACTTATTGAAACCATACTTTTTATGCAATTCAAATATTGTTTTTGTGTATACATATGTTTTACCAGTGCCTGTTTCCATCTTAATGTCAAGGTTAAGATATTCACTTTCATATACAGGAATACTTGAACGATATTCAGCAGGTATACTGCTTTGCAAATACTTAATGTTATTTGCAATATGTGTGTCATTTGATGAAAAAGTAGGATTTTCATAAAACTGTGTCGGCGTAGATATATATGCACCTTTAAATACATCAACAACTGCATCGATAGCCTTCTGTTGATGTGGTAATTGCTGTTGGAGGATTAATTCCATAAGGCACCTCCTTAATAACGAACATCAAAGTTTATACGAAGATTTTTCTCCGTATCTTTGAGTCTTGCTAAATTTATTTTCAACTCTTCTGTCATTGTCCACACAAAACTGTAACCAAAAAGAACTACATTTTCAGCATTAAAAGTCCCATCGGTTTCATATTTATCTACAATGGCAGCAATAGCATTCTTCGAAATATCGGGGTCAATAAGATATAAATGCTTATCAATGTAGTATCCGGCATAACCTTCAAAATCTATAGCCTTAACATCAGCATTAAATCCATAACCATCACGTACAAGCCATGTAGTTAAAACAGTCTGTGTTCCAAAGTCTGTAAGAATATCATTTGTTAAGAACATACCTTGATTTTCTGACACAAAGCTTTCCAACTTATCAAGAGTGGTCTGTTTTGGCTCTTGAAGAGTGTAATGTTTAAAACCGAGATCTGCCGTTGTATCTGGATAAGTTTCTCTGATTTTTTTTATAGCTCTATTTATTCTTTCTAATCCAACCTGATCTAACGTATGAGGTCTGTTTACACTATCTAAAAAATCTAAAACCTTTTTAGTTTTTGCTTTTTTAGTTTTTGAATCATTTGCATACTTTTCATCTAAATCTTCGGGTAACTGAACTGTAATAATCCTTCTTGTACCATTATTTTCAGCGTTTAAAGACATTAATGCTTCAAATGATGTTCCCGAACCAGAGAAAAAATCTACGCAGATGTCACCATCATTTGACCCAATGTGAAACGCTTTCTTTACAAGGTATGTAGGTTTTGGAAAATCAAAAGCATCACCCATGCCATATGCAGTTAGTTCTTTTGAACCTTGTTCAGTAATAACATTTGTTTCTTCCCAAATATCATCATCTTCTTCAGACAAGTCACCAACTAAATCATCTTCATACCATATTGTTTTAGCTTTAAAAGTACCTTTTCTGTATTTTTCATAACAACCATATTCTCCTGTGCTTTTTTTCTTAGCTACAACTTCACTTTCCATTGATTGCGAAGGATTATTGAAACGATTAAACTTATCTTGACCCCAACGCCAACAGCTTTCTTCTCCTTCACTGTTTAATGGCATAATTTCTACACAAAACTCTTCACTTTTTTTTAATGAAACCGGACAATATCCACACTCATCTACTTCATTAGGATTTGTATAAATAGGGAAATACAAATTAGGTCTGTTAAATCTTCCAAATTTAGGATTACGATTTCTCAATTCTCTTTCTTCGAATTCTCCTATATTGTCTTGTTTATCAAAGGCGCCTTCACCTTTATTCAATTCGTTTAGTTCTGTAGAAACATTTTTTGTATAAACAAAAAGATATTCATGAGTTTTGGCTAGTTGTTTATATGTTTGTCCCCTTTTATTGGCTTGTACAATAATATTTGCAACAAAATTGTCTTCTCCAAATACATCATCGCAAATTAGCTTTAGATTTCCTTGTTCGTTATCATCAATAGAAATAAAAATTACACCATCATCTTTAAGTAAATCTCTCGCCAAAAGCAAGCGTGGATACATAAACATAAGCCATGCTGAATGTGATGCAGAACCTCTCTTTGTTAAGTCAAGGATTCTATTTGCATATTCTTCATCGATGCTAAGTTTGATAGCCAATTCTTCTGGAGTAAAATTGAAATTGTCATTATAAACAAATCCATCAGAACCGGTATTGTATGGTGGGTCTATATAAATACACTTAATCTGGTGTGCATAGCTTTTTAATAACTGCTTTAATCCATCAAGATTATCTCCAGAAATATAAATATTCTGGCTGTCCTTATTCTCAGGTTTATTATTGTGTTCTTCATCAGGAACAATAACGGTAGTGGTATCAACTGATGCTAATAAACGAGCATAGTTTTTACCAAGGAATTTTAATTCATATCCCTCATTGCTTATTGTTACCTTATCACTCAAATATTCTTTGAATCTTTCAATATCAAAGCTACCATCTTCTTTGAAACAAGCCGGAAAGTTTTCTTTCAAGACTTCAATTTGCTTCATATTTGGTAGAATTGCTTCGTTTGAATTCATAATATCTTTTATCATTTTTCGTTTACCTCCACAGTATAGTCAAGCCATGCTTCTTACCATCAGCATAATCAATATCATTTCTAAGTTAGAACTCTTTGATGTTTCAGTGAGATTAGGTTTTCTTTTCTGTCTTCCTATCTATTTAAAGTTGACACAAAAAAGCCCTGCAACCATAATAGTTACAGGACCTTTCGAGTTGCGGGGGCCGGATTTGAACCAACGACCTTCGGGTTATGAGCCC